>CABSEO010000101.1 GCA_902476665.1 uncultured Emergencia sp. | reverse complement strand
GCTCGGAGCAGCTCGCGAGCTTGCGGAAGAGCTGGGGATAACCGGATGTGAAAAATTGATGCATCGCATTTTGACGATAGAATTTGAAGGCGGACTGGATGATATCTATATTCTGAAAATGAAACAGGATGCCACAGAATTTACTTTACAGAAAGAGGAAGTTTCAGAGGTGAAGTGGGTAGATGAAAAGGAGATTGATGATCTCATCGAGAGGGGCGGTTTTGTGCCTTATCATAAAAGTCATCTGGCACTTATCTTTGATATTGCGCTACGTGCTGACCCTTTCAGTTCCGTGGATGCAACGGAGGAATAGGGGAACACTGGTGTGGTAAACTTTGGAAGCAGGGGAATGGAAGTTATGAAACGGGAACTGGATTATTTTTATATCGGGGAATCTTTTGGAGGTAATCAGGACTGGTGCCGGGACCCGATGATGCATTTGGGTGGCTGTGCGGCGCTGACCGCCTGCGACATCTGCATCTATCTTGCCCGGAAAAAAGGGTTGACGCATCTCTATCCTTTCGATGCTTACCAGATTACAAAAAAGGATTATCTCAGATTTAGCAAGGGGATGAAGCCCTATCTGCGGCCGAGGAGTCACGGAGTCAACCGGACTGATCTGTATACTGACGGGTTCAGACATTATTTGACGGATATCGGTGATACGCAGATCATTCTTGATGAATTTGACGGAACGGTCAACGTGCTGGATGCCTGGGAAACTATAAAATCGCATATAGACGATGAACTCCCAGTGGCATATCTGATGCTGAGACATCAGGATAAGAGCCTTGCGGACTTTGTCTGGCACTGGTTTCTGTTAGTGGGATATAAGGAAATAGGTGAGGATAATTTATGCTCGAAGGAACAGAACGTACCAAAGCGGATGGTGAAAACAGCTACTTATGGAGAAGGTCTGTGGCTGGATTTTGATAATCTGTGGAAAACCGGATTTGACGAAAAAGGCGGCATGGTGCTGGTAGAAATCAGATAGAAAAAGAGAAAGCGATACTCATTATACTGATGAGAATCGCTTTCTCTTTTTTAATTCAGAAACCTGTTACAATACTGGCTCAATAACTGCCCGAAAATATCGATCAAGTTCTGACGGAGTCTGTTTCATGTGGTCCCGGAGCCACCAGAACACCATTTCCACGAAGCTTGCGGATATGTGATTGATTAAAAAATCCTGGGGGATATCCAGATTGTTGTTTCTGTTATAAGATACAAAATATGACCGCACCAAGTCATTGAGACTGTCTTTAAAATATCGCAGAAATATTTCACGGCTTTCTCCGGAAAGCAGACCGAGAATATTGTTGTCATTTTCCTGCAGATGCTGTAAAAGATGACAGAAAACTGATTCCGGCGCAGTACCGTCAGAGTAAAGGCCGTGGGTATGGGTACAGTCCATGGCACTGTCGATGATATGGCCAAAGAGTTCTTCACAGAGGGCTTTCAGTAAATCGTCTTTCGTTTCAAAGTGTGTATAAAAGGTGGTTCTGCCCACATCGGCAGTGTCAATGATTTCCTGAACTGTGATTCTGTTGTAGCTTTTTTCCATCAAAAGTGTACTGAAAGCGGTGAAAATCGCGGTTCTTGTTTTTTTCTGTCTTCTGTCCATTTTTATCCTTTCCGTATAATTTCTATAAAATGTCCGATATGAAACATTCGGCAATGAATATTCATTGCAGTTTCACAAACAGCAGTTACAATAAAAGTGAACAATATGTTTTGTATTGAACTAATTGTACGATATTTATCAATCTGTGTCAATAAAGATGGTTTATAACATCATATAATTTGGAGGACTGATGATGTTGAAAAAAGTGAGTGATTTTCTGGCAGGATTGCCGATGACTGTGATTTCGGGAGCTTTTCTTCTGATTGACCTGTTTCCACATGTTGCAAAAGGATTGGGAACAGCACCTGCATTCTCTCAGAGTTTGCCTTTCGAACCGGCTTGGGTAACAGTTATTATCAGTGGAATTCCACTGCTGTATCTTGCAATCTGGCGGATTGTGCATAATCCCGGAATCAGTAAAATCTCTTCGGCGCTGCTGATTTGTATTGCTATGTTTGCAGCCATTGCAATCGGAGATCTGTTTGCAGCAGGAGAAGTTGTATTCATTATGGCAATCGGTGCACTGCTGGAGGAAGCCACTACCAACCGGGCGAAAAAGGGTTTGAAGAAGCTGATGAGTCTTGTGCCGGTAAAAGGTCGCAGGCTGCAAGGTGGAAAAGAGGAGATCATACCGGTAGATGATATTCAGCCGGGAGATATATTGCGTATTTTTCCGGGAGAGAAAATGCCGGTTGACGGAAAGATCATACGTGGAGAGACTTCAGTTGATCAGTCTTTGATTACAGGAGAATCACTGCCCGTTGACAGAGGAGTGGGAGATGAAGTCTTCTGTGGGACAGTTAACTGTTTTGGGGCTGTTGATATTTCAGTGACAAAGGTAGGAGAGAATGGTTCTTTGCAGAAACTGATCCGAATGGTACAGGAAGCGGAGAACAGACAGGCTCCCATGCAGAGGATTGCTGATAAAGCGGCAAGCTGGCTGGTGCCGGTGGCTCTGCTGATTGCGATTCTGTCCTATGTATTCAGTGGTAATATTGTTACTGCTGTTACAGTGCTGGTGGTATTCTGTCCCTGTGCGCTGGTTCTGGCAACACCGACGGCAATTATGGCGGCTATCGGACAGGCGGCACGATACGGAGTCATTATAAAGTCCGGCGAAGCATTGGAGAAAATGGGTAAAGCAGATATCATCGCTTTTGATAAGACGGGTACGCTGACCTATGGGTGTCTGGATGTCAGTGATATTCTTTCCTTTGATGAGAATATCAGCGATATGCAGCTGCTTTCTCTGGTCGCTTCTGCGGAGGCAAAGAGTGAACATCCTCTTGGCAGGGCGATCTCAGCACATGCTGCAGCAAAGAAGATTCTGGTGGAAGAATCAGTTTCTTTTAAAATGACTTCAGGCAGAGGCGTGATTGCGCAGGTGGGAAACCGCAGACTCATTTGCGGCAGTGAAGCGTTTCTTTCCGAAAACGGATTAATGCCAGACCCTTGTATCACTGCCGCACTGGAACAGCTGCGGGCACAGGGAAAAGCTTCCGTTCTTGTGGCAGATGGTGAAAACTGTATTGGACTTATCGGGCTGACTGATGTGCTTCGGCCAGAAACAGCGTCCGTAATATCGGAATTAGATACTATGGGTATCCATACAGTTCTTCTGACCGGTGACCATAAAACAGCTGCTGTACATTTTGCTGAAAAAGCGGGGGTTTCTGAGATCCTGGCTGAATTGCTGCCAGAAGACAAGATGAGGAATGTGGAGAACTTACAGAGGGAAGGTCACGTTGTCTGTATGGTCGGTGACGGGATAAATGATGCGCCGGCTCTCAAGAGCGCTGATGTAAGTGTGGCAATGGGAAGTATGGGAAGTGATATGGCAGTGGAAACTTCTGATATTGCTCTGATGAGTGATGATATCTCGAAGATTCCATATCTGAAGAGATTATCTGACGCTACAGTCCGTACCATCAGATTGGGGATTACATTGTCGATGTGTATCAACTTCGCTGCAATTGTGTTGTCTTTAATGGAGCTTTTGACACCGACAACCGGGGCGCTGGTGCATAATGCAGGCTCCTGTCTTGTGGTGCTGATTGCGGCTCTGTTGTATGATCGGAACTTTGACGGACGAAAATAAAGTCGGAATGGCTGGCAGACAGAGAAGCCGTCCCTGTTAACAAAAGAAGAATGTTAGGGACAGCTTCTTTTTTCATTAACCGGAATATGAAAAAAAGAAAGAACTGAGTATAAATACAGGAGTTTGTTAACCGGAAAATAAAAAATATGGATTTTAAGTATAAAATCTTTGGAATTTCTTCCCTTATTTTATACACTTTTTCACATTTTTGAGGTATTCAGGTTAAAAATATGGGGTTTTATGGTAGAATCGGGATACTGATCCGATTTTTTTCCGATTCTTTATACTCGCTATTATTAAAATGGGTGATTATGGTTAACTGATCGTGAAAGGCAGTCATTGCAGCGGAGTTTGTGAATTTATTTGCTAAGGGCTTATTAGCCAGAGCCTTATTTCTGAACATGATTGTTTCTTCCAAAACAGGAAAAAGCTTTTCTGTTTCACGATTTCCACAGACTGATCATTTTCTCAATGGCTTCCTCCATTTCACCAATGGGTATCTGGTTATAGTAAAATATCAGTGCGGCAGTATTCTGATCCGTCAAGCTGGCAGCACTCTGCACGTTGAGACCGATAGAACGGGCGGCTTCTGACAGTTCCTGCGGAGATTTGCGGGTACGCACCTTCAGAATGATATTGATTCCTGAACTGGTGTTGATAGGAGTGACAAAACCTTTGCCGCAGCGGGTAAACACTGATAAAGCTGTCTGAAGTTTCTGGGCGTAAAGATTCCGGAGTTTCTTGATGTTGGTATTGTACAGACCGTCTTCCATAAAAAGCGCAAGAGTCAGCTGCTCTGTTTTGGAACAGGTTTGAGTATAGTTGCTTTTAATGGTATTGAAGATTTCCACCATGGCCGGCAGCAGCACCATATAACTGATTTTCACTGCAGGAAACAGGGTGGAGGAAAAGGAGCCCAGATAAACCACCCGGTGATTCTTATCCAGTCCCTGAAGTGCCGGAATCGGTTTTCCGAAGTAACGCAGCTCACTGTCATAGTCGTCTTCCAAAATGTAACTGTCATTTTCCAGAGCCCATTCCAACAGATGATAGCGTTTTCCTACCGGCATGACAGACCCTGTAGGAAACTGATTGGAAGGGCTGACATAAACTGCTGACGGAATGTTTGCCGGCAGCTTTTCTATGCGGATTCCGTCATGCTCTACCGGCACCTTTGTGATGCTGAAACCGTGATCGCGGAAGATATTCTGTACAGGCAGGTAACTCGGATCTTCTGTAGCTACATGACCGATATCCATGCGGCGCATGATTCTGCAAAGATGCGTAGTCAGCTGCTGGGTGCCTGCACCGATTACGATTTGATCCGGATTTGCAATGACACCGCGGGAATGGTAAACATATTTAGAAATCTCAAACCGCAAAGCCGGTTCTCCCTGAGGATCACTTTCAAAGAGCAGCAGACGGCAATAGTCGTTGAGTACTCTGGCCATACATTTCTTCCATTTGCCGAAATCAAAGCAGGACAGGTCATGCCTGTAAGGGGATTCCTGAAACGTGTAAGTGGAAAGATCGAAGCTGCTCTCAACAGGAAGTTCTCTGTCACGCTCCGGTATATCTGCCACATAATAACCTGACTGTGGTCTGCTGATAATGTATCCTTCGACCAAAAGCTGATTGTATGCCTGCTCTGTAGTCGTAATACTGATAGAGAGATCTTGTGAAAGACGTCGTAAAGACGGAAGTTTTTCACCGGCCCCAATGCTGCCGCAGGTAATCTCATCCTTGAGATAGCGATATAACTGTATATATAAAGGGATCTTGGAACTGTTCTGTAACTGTAGTGAAATTGGCTTCATATTTCTTAGAACCTCCTAACTGTATATGAAAAAATAATTATTTCTGCGTATTTAAAAATAAACACTTTAATGCTATTATAATGCTGTAGAGAAGAATGTCAACCATCGTCATCGTTTTCGACGGTTAAAAAAAGAGAGGTTTAGATATGATTAGAAAAAACAGCGTTGATAAAGTGACAAATCTGGTAATGACAGCACTGATGATGTGTCTGATTATTATAGCCACCATGTTTATCAGAATACCCATTCCAATGACTCAGGGATATGTGCATCTGGGGGATTCTATGATCTTTCTTTCTGTATTGGTTTTAGGAAAGAAGCAGGGTGCTGCGGCTGCTGGTCTGGGCTCAGCGCTGGGAGATGTGCTTGGCGGCTATGCGTTCTGGGCGCCGTGGACTTTTGTGATAAAGTTTCTGATGGCGCTGATTCTGGGCGCTTTTGTGGAACATATGGAGAAAAAGGGAAAACATGTACAGGGACACGGTATAGCGGCTGCAGAGCTTATAGGCATGATTCTGGCTGGACTGGAAATGACGGCAGGATATTATATTGTTGAGACTGTGATGTACGGGAACTATCTAGTGCCGCTGGCCAGTGTGCCTTGGAATATTGGTCAGTTTGTGGTGGGCATGGTTATTGCCTGCATTCTGGCGGCAGCTTTATGCAAGACTCCCGCAAAAAAATTCTTTGCATTGAAGTAGCTTCTGAAAGTTGGGTCAATAGGAGAAATGCTTCTCCCTGACCATAAAACTGAAAAAGAGGGGCAGGTTTAAAACAAGCCTGTCCCTTGCTTTTTTTGAAAATCAAAGTGACAAGGGGATATAATGACCCAAAAAGGCAATTTTATCCAAACATAAATTCTGGATAAGTTTCCGTTGATACCTACTACATCTAGTGATATAATGGGGAATATAACAGTAGATAATGTGGAGGAACTAAGATGGCGATTTCGGAAATAAGTAAAAATGCCTTGACGGTATTAGAAAAAAGATATCTGGGAAAGGATGAGGAAGGTAATCTGATTGAAACTGTAGAGGGGATGTTCCGCAGGGTTTCGGACACGATTGCAGCGGCAGATGCAAAGTACGACAACACTGCTGATACAGTAGCACTGAGCCAGGAGTTTTATGAACTGATGACAGAACTGCGCTTTCTGCCAAATTCTCCGACTCTGATGAATGCAGGACGTATGCTGGGACAGCTTTCTGCCTGTTTTGTGCTGCCGGTAGAGGACAGTATGGAAGGGATCTTCGACTCAGTAAAGAATGCGGCACTGATCCATAAATCAGGAGGAGGAACAGGGTTTTCTTTTTCAAGACTTCGTCAGAGCGGATCAGCAGTGCGATCCACAGGCGGTGTGGCCAGCGGTCCGG
>CABSEO010000100.1 GCA_902476665.1 uncultured Emergencia sp. | reverse complement strand
GCTGCGGCAGGACCACTCATTTCAGTACCGCTACAGTTCTGATCGACGCCAATCCAAAGAGATGCAGAATAGGAAGGGGTGAAGCCGTCAAACCAGATATCCATCTGATTGTCTGTGGTTCCTGTCTTACCTCCGGACTGTACACCTGAAATGGAAGCGCCACCGCCGATACCGTTGGTTACGACGGATTTCAGCATATCTGTCATGATCCAGGCAACGCCTGAATCCAGAACTTCATGGGTCTTGGCCTTGGTGCGGTCAAGAATCACTTCACCTTTGCTGTTTTCTACTTTGGTGTAGGCGGTAGTTTCCTGACGGGTGCCGTTGTTTGGAAATACCGAATATGCACTGGCCATTTCCAATGTGGTGACACCTTCTGTCATACCACCCAGTGCCAGAGCTGCCGGGTTCAGATCGTTGACGTCACCCTCTGTATCCAGGGTGGTGATACCGAACTTCTTGACCAGATCAGCCGAGTATTGTTCACCTACCTGAAGGAATATCTTTACGGCACAGGTGTTGATGGACTGCTGTAGTGCGGTTCTCATGGTCTGCGGACCTGAATAATCAGCACCGCCTGCGTTCTGCGGCCAGACCTGACCATTAATAGTGGTCTTCTCATCTATGACGATGGAAGCCGCTGTCAGATAGTATCCCCAAAGCTTGGCCCCTTGTTTATCTATCTTGTAGTCCACAAAGGTATGCTTCTTACCGCTGGCAGCTTCGTCTGCACTCTGCTGAAGAGCTGCTGAATAAACACCAAGCGGCTTGATAGAAGAGCCGGGCTGCTCCGGACTGATTGCTCTGTTATGAAGCATTCTGCCAGAGGTTTTTCTGCCGCCTACCATAGCTTTGATGTAACCGGTGGAATTTTCTACAATAGTCATAGCAGCCTGCGGCTGAATGACCTTCTGATTCAAGGTATAGGAACCCGGCGGGATAGTGACGGTTCCATCTTCATTGAAAATAAAGAAATCCTCGTAGTCTTCATTTTCAAAGAAATCAGCGGAAATAATCACATTGCCATATTCGTTCAGAGATTTATACTGCTGCGGTATATTGATAAATCCGCCGCTGATGGTATAAAGCTTTCCATTCTCATAGGTATACATCCCCTTGAACTCGATACTGTAGTCTGTCTCTCCGTTGACAGTGGTCTCATAGATGTTGAGCCGCTTTCCGGACTTGATCAGCAGACCGCCGTCATTTCTTTTGATAATTTCATCTTTTTTCAGTGTAAAATTCTTGTCGCTGTCAAAGTAGCTGTCGTAAGATGCGAGATTTGGTGTGGAGTAGGTGGAGGAAGACGGGAAATTAGAATCATCGTCGAATTCCTTTTCCACAACATCCTGCGCCTGCGCATCCATAGTGGAGTAAATTTTCAGACCGCCTTCATAGACTCTTTCCCAGGCAGTATCATAATCAATATCATTTTCTTCCATTAAATCTTCAATGACCTGCTCAATAACATAATCCTTGAAATAGGACGCCTCCTGAGAGTTGGTGCTGTAGTTCGGATTGAGCATATCTGTCAGTTTGACGGAAGATGCCTTTTCAGCTTCTTCTTCAGAGATATATCCCTGTTCTGCCATCAGTGAGAGACAGGTCAGTCTCCTGTCTTTGCTGCTGTCATTGGCAATGTAGGTGCCGTTTGCGGTTCTCTTGAGGATGTTGTCATCTTTTTCAGAAACGTCGTCATTTCCTACAAATTCAACCAGCTGATAAGTGCTCGGCTGCTGTGGAAGTGCGGCAAGAGCAGCACATTCTTCCAGAGTCAGATCCTGCACATCTTTAGAAAAATAGGATTGTGCCGCAGCCTGTACGCCCCAGCTTCCGTTACCGAAGTTGACTGTATTGAGATAGAGTGTGATAATTTCCTCTTTGTCCAGTTTACTTTCAATAATGACGGTATAATAGGCCTCGATGACTTTCCTCTTCAGCGTGTGATCAAACTGACTGTCCTTGAGGAAAATGTTTCTAGCCAGCTGCTGAGTGATGGTACTGGTGCCGCTGACCTGACCGCCGCCAAAGACAGCTTCCTTAATGGCACCCATGATTCTGATAAAGTTGAATCCGTGGTGATCCCAGAAAGTCTTGTCTTCCAGAGCAACCATGGCGTTGATCATGTTCTCTGGAATGTCTTTATACTCTACGTTGGTTCGGTTTTCTTCCGAGTATACCGTATCTATCTCATTGCCTTCATCGTCGTAGATTACGGTGCTTTCCGTAAGAATTGTGTAAATATCGTTGACATCGATTTTCGGCGCATTGGCAATGGTGATTCCCACATAGACACCCACTGCGATGATGCAGGCAATGATAATGCCCAACAGGAAAAGAAGAAAACGTTTCTTGTTGAGTCGGTATTTTTTCTTAGCTGCGGTGCCGTCAGTCTGAACAGCAGAGTTGTCAGAACGGCTTCGCTTATTCAGTTTTTTATTCTTATCGCTGCGCATATAAACGTAATATCCTTTCTCTGTAATCTCAAAGAATAAACTTCTATTAGTATACCATAATTCACCACTAAAGTTAAACAATATTTCTGCTTTTGGCAAATTTATCGAAAAAATTTTAGGTCAGCCTTGCGGAGAAAATAAAAATGGTATAATATGGAAATATGAGCTTATGGCATTATGAGATGTAATGTATGAGAAGAAAAATAGTGTCTTTTACTGCTGCTGCGGTCTGTGGAATCCTGTATGCCGATCTGGCAGGGCAGAAGCAGGAAATGATTTTTATTATTCTGTCTGTTGCGGCTGTTTTACTGCTTTTCTCCGCAATGAGAATTTCTGTAGGAAAGACTGTGAAAAGGGCGGAAGATGAGAGTCGAAAGAGACGCATACATTTTTACAAAATTCTGGCGGCAGGATTTCTGGCAGGAGTCTTTCTGGTAATCGGTTACGAGGGGTTATGGACAACAAGTCTGCTGCATGATCAGACTGAAGTGCCGTGCCGTTATTCAGCGAAAGTATGCGAAATCGAAGAGCGTGGTGATGACAGTTATCAGCTGTATTTACGAGTTGGAAGCGAGAAAGTGCTCTGTTCCTATTATCATGAGATATCTGCTCCATGGAATCTGGTTGGAAGAACCATTACTTTTGATGCGGTATTTACTGAGCCCAGAGGAGCAGGTAATCCCAGAACTTTTGATTACAGGCGATATCTCAGATCTGAGGGGATTCGCCATATTGCAGTGATTGATAAGTTTCAGCTCACTGATGAAAAGCCTGCCTTTCCAGACAGGGTGAAGGCTCTGATTCTCAGGAAGAGGGAAGGTCTGATAGAGGAACTGGCACTGACTGCTTCTGCAGAAGGACTGATCCGAGGCATGCTTTTCGGAGACACGTCGAAAATAGAGGAGTCTCTGTATGAGGATTTCCGGCGACACGGTACAGCGCATGTTCTGGCAGTCAGTGGACTGCATGTGGGAATGCTTTACGGTCTGTACAGGAAACTGTATAAACGGTGGAGACGCTTTGAACTGACTGCAGTTTTTGTACTGATGCTTTTTATTTATGGAAGCGCTGCACTTTGGTCTGTATCAGTAAGACGTGCAGTTATTCTGGTCTTACTGTCCCTTGGGGCAGAACTGTTGAAACGGCGATATGATTTGCTCACAGCTCTTTCTGTGGCTGCAATGACTGCCATAGGCAGGAATCCATGGGTGATCTTTGGGACAGGATTTCAGATGTCCTTTCTGGCAGTGCTGTCTCTGGCTTTTCTTATGCCCGTTCTGGAAAGGCATATCGGTGAGACTCCGGCTGTTGTGATTGCCGTACAGACAGGGCTGCTTCCCTATATTGCATATACCTTTAATTATGTGTCAGTTACTGGCTTTTTCTGTAACTTTCCGGTAGTAATGCTGGTTTCTATCTTAGTTCCTGTAGCTGCAGCCGGATTTTTTATCTATCTGGCCGCAGGGTTGATGATTCCGGGAATGTCTCTGTTTCTGGAGGGACTGTGTCAGGCAGTTGCAGAGATGAATACGTTTTTTGGCAGTTTCAGGTTTCTTACCTCTGATATTGTTTCTCCTCCACTCTGGATGATTTGGGGATTCTATCTGTTCACTTTTACCTTCTGTTCGGAGCATTTTTTTGTCAGCTGGAGGCGAAGAGACAGCAAATCCATTGTTTTTACCGCAACGGTCACTATAGTGGTAATGTTGTTCTCTACTGCAGCCGGGGCATCACCTTTTGATAAAGCCGATTATATTTTTGTAGATGTGGGACAAGGCGACTGTCTGCATATCAGAACGGAGGAAGGAAAGAACCTGCTTATCGACGGAGGCGGCAAGCCTTCATATAATATAGGAAAACAGACATTAAAACCTTATCTTCTGAAAAATAGAATCGCTCGAATCGATCTGGCAGCAGCAACCCATCTTCATATGGATCACTATCTGGGTCTTGTTCAGCTTGCAGACTGCTACCCTGTCAGGAACTTGATTACGGAGGGGAAGGCTGGCTGGAGATTTAGACTGGGAGAGAAAGAATATAAAGAACATATAGATATTCTGTGGCCGGAAAAAGTGAATCCGGATACAGATGATGAAAATCTGAACAGTCTGATCTTTAAAGTGCGGCTCAGGGAAATCAGCGTACTTGTCACAGGAGACATTACGGAAGAAGGGGAACGGATGCTGCTGAAACGGTATGAAGGCACAGAAATTCTACATGCGGATATTCTGAAGATTGCTCACCACGGCAGTGCCTACAGCACCTGTGACGAGTTTCTGGAGGCAGTAAATCCGTCTGTGGCTGTGATCAGCGTGGGTAAAAATAATTACGGCCATCCTTCGGAGAAGGTCATTGAAAAACTGCAGAAAAAAGGTATAATGGTATTCAGGACGGATCTCTGCGGAGCCGTCGGAATTATCAACGAAAAAGGCAGAATCAGAATATGTACAGAAAACCCGTAAAACACAGCTTCAAGGTATTCTCTGAAAACCTGAAAGCCGACAAAATAGATAAAGTGATCCTGATGTATGGGGTAGAGCAGTATCTGGTCAGATGGGCCTGCGAAAGCCTGGTCAGAAAATATGTGAATCCTGCTGCAGTATCCATGGACTACATCCAGTTTTCAGGAGATGAGGTCAGTTGCGACCAGATTATTGAGGCATGTGAAACCTTTTCCATGTTTTCACAGAGGCGAGTCGTCTGGGTGAGAGACTTTAAAGGTTTGTCGGCTGACAGTTTCAAAGGATTCGGAAAGGATCAGATGCAGCAGCTTTCTGATTATGCTGCGGCCAGCAATGAAAGCACGATTTTGATATTCTCAGCGGAAGAGATTAAGTCCGGGGCACTTTTAACTGCCACACTAAAAAAGGTGGGACAGGTTTATGACTTTGATAAGATAGATAAGGCGAAGCTATCTTCTTTTGCAAAAAAGAGGTTTCGGGCAGCAGGTGTTGAAATCAGTCCTGCAGCAGTCAGTTTGCTTATTGAAACTACAGGATACTTTAATAAAGAAAGTGATTACAGGCTGTTTCATTTTGAAAATGATATTCAGAAGCTCATTGCGCACTGCAGCGGCAGCGTTACAGAAGAGGATATCGAGAAGACTGTCTGTGGTGATATGGATACCTTTGTATTTGACATGCTTGAGGCAATCACAGGAAACAAAAAGGATAAAGCTTTTCAGATATTATATAATATTCTTCACAGTGGAAGGGATGCGTTTTCTGTTATTGGAGCCATTGTCTCTCAGTTTGAACTGCTTTTGTCAGTGAAACAGCTGAGAGAAGACGGCCTGAACTCCAGTGATATGCAAAAAAAGCTGGGCGGCAGTGAATATCGTATTAAGAAGTTACTTCCTTATGCAGGAAGATATTCGGAAGAAAAACTGAAAAAGACATTGTCATCTGCTTATGAAGTTGACAGGCAGATCAAGACAGGTCTTCTGGACAGCCAGCTGGCGCTGGAACTGTTTATTGCGGGAATATGATTGACAGAGAGAAGGAGAGAGATTTTATGAAAACCCAATTAAAAGCAGATCTGATGCTGGTAGTGGTTACGCTGTGCTGGGGCGTATCCTATTATCTGATGGATGTAGCCCTGCAAGATATAGAGCCATTTACACTCAATGCGTTTCGTTTTCTTGGAGCTTTTGTTGTAGCGGGAATTCTCGCTTTCAAAAATTTGAAAAATGTCAGCAGAGAAACGCTGAAATACAGTGTACTTATCGGAACGGTTCTGGTATTTGTCTATGCGGGTGCCACTTTCGGGGTAAAATACACCACTTTGTCGAACTCAGGGTTTCTCTGTGCTTTGACTGTGATCTTTGTACCTCTGATTGAAATCATCTTTCTGAGAAAAAGGGTGGAGAAAAAAATTATCTTTGCTGTAACCATGAGTCTGATAGGTATTATGATGCTGACCCTAAAAGATGATTTTTCTATCAATATGGCTAATCTGAAGGGGGATGTGGTGTGCATCATAGGTGCGGCAGCTTATGCCGTAGATCTGATTTTGACAGAGAAGGCTGTGGCTCATGAGAAGGTAGATGCCTTTCAGCTGGGCGTTTTTCAGCTTGCTGTGACCGGAGTCTATATGCTGCTCCTGTCTTTTATCTTTGAAACACCACATCTGCCAAGCAGTCTGCCTATCTGGGGCAGCGTCGTTTTCCTGTCCATCTTCTGTACCGGGGTGGCCTTTATTGTACAGGCGGTTGCTCAGCAGTATACCAAAGCTGCCCATGTGGGCATCATTTTTACCCTAGAGCCTGTATTTGCAGCAATTGTGGCATTTCTGTTTGCGGGAGAAGTGCTCAGCTTCAAATCCTATATGGGAGCAGTGCTGATGGTTGCTGCACTGTTTGTGACAGAAATTGACTTTAAAAAAATGGGGAAAAATTCGGATACCACAAAAGGACATACTCTGGAAGAAAAGACAGAGTGAAATGCTTAATTGTGAAAAAATTTACATATATTTGTTAAAAAATAAATATATTTC
>CABSEO010000099.1 GCA_902476665.1 uncultured Emergencia sp. | reverse complement strand
CCATACTCTGTCCTTTGTAGCCCGCAATGCCGCCATAGCCATTTACATCAGCAGAACTTTTACAATTCACTATGGTGCCATTGAGTGCGCCTACAAAAGAAGCTATTTTAACATATGTTCCTTTTTCTATCACTGAGTTCCTGATCGTTACAGTATTCTTCCCTGAACCGCTTCCTGAAACAAGTCCCGCATCGCTGGTCCTGGAACCTGATTTCAATGTTACATTGTCTACAACTACAGTCCATGGAATTTTAATCAATGCGGATACGGG
Organism: uncultured Emergencia sp.; assembly: GCA_902476665.1. GTDB lineage: Bacteria > Bacillota > Clostridia > Peptostreptococcales > Anaerovoracaceae > Senimuribacter. The sequence goes on along the minus strand of CABSEO010000099.1, from coordinate 6,716 downwards.
TGAAGTTCTGTATGACAAATACAAGGATTTTCAGACTTATCCAGCCAGTACGACGAAGGTAATGACAGCTCTGCTGGCGTTGGAACACCTGGATCTGGATCAGGTCTGCACCATCAGTCATGATGCGTCGTACACCGAGGGAAGCCGGATTTTCCTTCTGGAATTGTGATGGTATGGCCATCTCCATCGAAGGTTCCCATAAACGGATTCACATTGATACCGAAATTGGTCTCCTGAAGATCATCAGGATCTTTTAAGCATCCAATAGGTGTCCAGTCTTCCGGTAACGTAATATCATCTGTCAGTTGTATAAATTTGCCTTGAAGACTATAGCCACTATCTATAATGGCTTTTAGACTTACCAGATCCGATACGTTATTTATTTGATATGGGTTTTCCTCCGTACCATTTCCAGTCAAGGTATCTGTTCCGGGAATTGAAGTTACTGTAACAGTGGCTGCACCGGTTCTTACTTCTTCAGATTCAATTCCTGTCTCATAGAATTTAGCAGTAATTACACAGTAGTATGTTTTTTCTCCGATTTCATCGGTAGGCACGATGAGCGTGCTTTCTGTTTCATTTTCCAGTTTGATATCGCCGCTGCTATTCTCTTCATACCATTGATAGCATATATTCGCACCTTTATCTTGTGTTTGTGCAGTAACTGACAGTTTTACTTCTTTACCCTGAACACAAGACACTGACTCCGGATTTTTTGTTATGACAGGTTTTGTCGCATAACTGCCATTGACAACAACTTTAAAATAGTCACTGTAGGTACTGTATTTTATACCATTTACTGTGTTTACCACTTTACAGAAATAATAAGTCGTATCTGCATATTCCGTTGACGGGTTATAAGAATCAGTTACCGCACCGCTGATTAAGTTTCCTCTCTTATCATTACTGATATTTTTCGTGGAATACCATTGATAAGATAATGTTCCTTCAACTCCTGCAGGGCTCTCCGCACCAACAGACAAAGTCACCTTTTCGTCCTTCTCACAAATTACTTCTTTTTCACTTTTTTGTGATACTATAGGGGTGTAATCCTGATTCTCCACTACAAAAGTATACGTCTTAGGAACTACATTTTCATTTTCTTCCGCACACTTCAGAGTCAAATCAAAATACTTCTGATTCTTTTCATTTGTTTTTAACTGTACGCTGGCAGTTTCTCCACTGCTGTACTCTTTGCCGTCTATTACATATTTGGTATTATTTGTCGTGTAAAGAGTCGGTGTAATGGAAATAGTATCGCTGATCTCTGATGCCATGATTGCGTATTGATATTGACCTTCCGTCATATCAAGTCCGATCTGCTCTCCCTGCGTCTCACTGCTTATTTCAATATTTTTCAGACTCAGGCTTCGTTTAAAATTAAACTGATAGGTCACAGAATTTTCCTCATCAAAGGATTTGGTCTCCTCATCATATTGACCAGCTTTCAAATAATACGTTGCAGCATTTCCTACTTTAACATTCATGTTTATTAAAGGCATTAAATTGATCTGCATATTCTGCCACATCATAGGACCCTTTTTTACCGATATGTTTGTGGGGTCACTCCATGCTTGATAATAAAGATTTTCCAATTTTGAGCTGTCAAAAGTAAGATTCATCCGGCAAAGGAACTTATTGTCCGGTAATATAATCTCATACTCCGTTTTTTCAGCATCAAAATCAAAATCCAAATAGTTTAAATCTCCGCTGAGTGCCCTGCAGAATGTTACATTACTGATACTCCCAATAGCGGAATTTTCAGCAGTTCCTCCCGCAAACACAAACCCCGGCATGCTGCCGATCAGTAAAAAAAATATGAATATTACAGAAAGCAGTCTTTTCTGAAATAATGACACTTTTCTTCTCATCATTTTCCTCCCTTGTCTATTGTCAGGAAAAATAGACAACAGCGTGTTTACTACCATTTTTTTCTAAGAAAGCGGCAAAGAACATAATTTGCTCCATACCGTTTCTTTAATATATGTGCATTGGGTTCGCCTGCTAACGGACAGGCGCGGGTAAAGCACCCGAAATAGCTGTTGTAGTCTCAAAAATTTCAGTTCTTACAGTATTATAGTCGAATGTAATGTCGGAAACTTCATCAAGCTTATAACTGCTTGCATAGTTATCTGCCATCTGACCATCTATGTACAGAGTCCAGGAATTTCCTTCCCAGTAATACTCATATACTGTCTGTCCTTCATCATTTACGGACGTGCCTACCAGGTAATAATTGCCTGTATCTGCACTTATTCCGTCATAAGTTATGAAATAGAGACCGTTTGGTTCAGAAGATGTGTCCCATCCGTAAGAAATCTGAGTATTATCATAAGAGTCTGCTCCAAAAAAAGCATACCAGGCCTGAATTATCGCGTCAGCAGCATTTAAATCAGTAGTCTGATCTGCAGCCACATTGTAGAGATGATTCTGAGTTCCCAAATTTGACTGAATATCCGCTGCTGTCACGTTCTCATCAATATAGGTCTCTCCCTGCATCTGAATCTGTACATTCACAGATCCGTCCGTATCCGCAAATGAACTTGTACTCATTGCGAACACCATTGTCAGTGCCATTGCTACCGCAAGGCCTTTACGCAAAAATTGTTTCATTTTCCGTTTCTCCTTTCAAGAAAACATAAATATCCGTACTCCCGTGGCAGTGCGGGCGTACAACCATTTTAATCTTTCGTTATTTAGTGACCACTGCCAACCACATATCTACAAAACCCGTTCCGGCTCTGTATTCTTGTTGCTTTCGAGGATTCTTCCGGGGGATCAAGAAAACAAAAAAAGACTGTAGCATACCTCTTTTGGCATACTGCAGTCCGTATCTACTGTACTATCTTTCTCCCACCATGATTTACCTCGTCATTGGGAATATCTCCATGCATGTTTCCTGACTCATGGCTCTTCGATTCTGTCATCCTTCCCGTTTCCAGTGGATGATCTGTGATCACTGACAGAATCTCCCCAATTACAGTGGCGGGTCCGTGCAGGATTCTCACCTGCTTCCATCTTAGCTCCCGTTAAGGGAGAACACAGAACTCTATCAATTTGTAAAGATTATTGTTATCAAAATGCAAAAAAGCATCCGATGCAGGATTACTTAACATGTTACGCATTTTGACACTTTTTTGTTTATATTTTACCACTTTACCGACACAAAATCAACACATAACCTATAAAATTCAGAGTTCACGCCATAGTCCGCTGATATCTTTTCTGCCTCAGCTTACAGAACACATTTTCTCGTCGATGACCTGCATCAACGCTTTGTCGATAAAAATATTGTCCCGAAAAGGAGAGATGACGATTCCGCTTACATCCTTCAGTTCACCTGTAATCAGCTGTTTCAAACGATTGTATTCCATTTTAACGGCACAAGTCTTCTTGTATGGGCGAGTGACGGTTTCCCGGCTGACAAATGCAGGAATATATTTTTTTTCCGGCAGAAGAAATCAGAACAGGAATCTCCACTTTAGGAGCCCTCTCTTTGCCTGCCGAAACAGGAACCCACAATACACTATGTTTCACTTCATGAAAAAAAAGCCTGACATTCTCCCTGCTGTTCTCCCTGCAAAGCTGGTGAAATGCGTCTATGATTCCGTTTTCTTCCATCTTCTTACCTCCCCATCTTACGGCAATCGCTGCAACGCTCTCAAAACATAATGTCTTAATCCGGGCAGCCATTGAAAATCTTTAAATGGATCAGTTTCTGCTGTATACTTTCGCTTTTCTGAATCTCACTTCATCTATCATCGGACTCTTTTCTGTCAGTTCAAATTGCTGACCCGGTTTCATAAACGGTCTGATTACATCTGCAAGCGCAGGAAACAGGCGGATTCTGTTAACGTCAGACTCTACGGCAAAAAGCAGATGGAAATCCTTTTCTCTTTCCCTTTTTGCCAGAAGAATCCAGGCATTTTTCACACCTTTTTCCTTCTCAAAAAAACGCTCCACTTCTGTTTTCAAACCGTCCGGCAGACGTTCCGGAATCATCAGAGCAATCCTTCCTCCATGTTCCTGTCTGACAGCAGACATTCCTTTGGTCTGTAAATCAAAGTCTTTCAAAAGATTCCGATCCATGAGAATATTTTCTCCGAATGGTTCTATGACCACTCCGCAAATCTGCCGAGGAAGATCAATCAGTGTGTGACGAAGAAGAAGAAAGTCCATTGGAATAAGTGTTTCCTCTCTAAAGTTTCCCAGTTTGGATTCTTTCCCATAAAACGCCGGAACATACTGTTCCTCCTTATGATTGACCAAAAGTTGCATTATCACCGTACCGTTTTCATCTCTAACACATGGGATCCACACTCGCCTGTTAAGCAGTTCTCTGAACAAAGCATCCTTATTTTCCATATTTCATATCCTCCTCTATGTATTATGATAGAGAAAAAGCCATGTTCTTCTCCGAATCATAGCTTTTTCTCTATCAGATATTTTTTCTTGGAGAACTTCTATTTCTTCTTTTCTAATGATTTCAAATATGCTTTCCAGCCATATGCCCCCGGCTCAATGGGTTTCAGATATCTGTTCAAAACGTTTTCCTTATTAAATTCGTAATTTTCTTCAATATGCTTTTTCAGTTTCTTAAGTACAGTCATAGCAAAGCTCCTTTCAAATAAAAATCTGGACCTTTCCACGCCGGCGGCAAAAAGATCGAGTTCTGATCTCTAAAAAAACTGTAGCCAAAGCTACAGTCTCATAATCCTTTTCCCACTCTAATTACCCGTAGCGTGTTTCTTTCTCTTGGTTCTATGCAGGTCTCCTGACTCGGATGTCTTCGCTCCGCTCGTCTTCCCGATTGCTCAGTGACATAGTGAACGGTACTCTTTCCTTACAGTGGCGGGACCGTACAGGACTTTCACCTGTTTCCCTCTTAGCCAATCTTCCGATTGGACATGAACCAGTATTAAATTTTTGCATATATTAGCTTATGTCTTAAAGCTATCACAAATTTCTGCATCAGTCAAGAGATTTCTAAAAACTTCTTCCGCTGTACAGCACTGCCTACTTAATTTGATACAAAGGAGTACAACCCTTTAAAAATCTGTGGTAGGCAGTCAAAGCATAATAGGCCTGTTCACTCGCCATGCCGTTTGCCGCAGATTCGCCTTCAGTATGATAAAAACCGCCTTTTCCGTCATAGTAAGATAACAGTCCATCCAGTGCGGAGTTCTCTCCCTTCACAAAACGCGGATCTGTATCGGCATCGATGCCAAGAGAGCTTAGGGCTGTCACCACCTGACTGCTGCTTTCTGCTGAGCCTTTTCCCCAGGAAAGATAGCATCCGTTCTCATTCTGCTGTTTGGAAAGGAATTCTATTCCTGCTTCCACTGAGGAATTTACCCGGAGACAAAGTTTCTCGGTTATTTCTGCTGCAAAATTTTTTTCTCCCAGATAATACGGTGCGAGAGCCTGCAGAGCCATAGCTGTCATATCCACGTCACTCTCAGCTGATGTTCCTGAAGAAATACTCCATCCGCCATCTGCTAGCTGCCTTTCCAGCACAGTCTCAATCAGTTTTTCTCTGGTGGTCTGATTTTCTGCACTCTGTTCTGCCGGAATTTCATAACTTCCGCTGTCATATGCTATCAATGTCCATATGGGACCATTAATTCCCTGACGGCACACATCCTCCATATTCGTAAGTTTTTCCAAAAAATTATATCCGCCGATGTCCGTCACATCGCCGTCTGCAGCTGTGACTCCAAGAATAATTCTCGCATATTCTGTATACTGATAACCTGTTCGGGTATGGAGCACACCTTTCTTTTCTTTTACATAATGTTCTGTATTCATCAAGTAGGTATCAAAATAGTTTTTTTCCACTTCATAATCTGACCGGGCAAGGCCGATCACAGCCCATTCCCCACCTACAGAGCCGGGCGCCGGAGCTGCTGTATGCTCATAAAGCGCTTTTCCTGTCTCCTGACAGATCTTCTCATAAGTTTCTTCACTCGAGCAGCCCACGGTCAGGGCTGCCAGAGTGATGAAAAGCAGAGAGAGGATTATCTGCTTGTATATTTTCCTTCTGCTTAATGGTAAGGACAGTTTTGTTTTTCTCAATTTTCTTCCTTCCAATCTATTTCACTTTCACTGACTTCACAGCAGAATACTTTCCATAATATTTTACACCGTTGATCGTTTTATAAGCTCTCACTTTATAATAATAAGTTTTCTTTGATGTGACAGCAGTGTTCGTATATTTCAGTGAGCTGGTAGTCATCATCAGCTTATAGGTTCCGTTTTTATTCGTTGCTCTGCTGATCTGATATCCGGAAGCGCCGGAAACTTTTTTCCAGGAGACAACGGCTTTTTTCTTTACCGTGGAAGTCACCTTCACGTTGCTGACCTTACTGGCCTGAATAGCCTTCTTTGCTGCCGCGTTTTTATCGGACACCTCTTTACTGTTCACCTTGATGTCCAGAGTCGTGAAAATCGGATCTGCCTCTCCCTCGTCATTGTACAGCGAGTACGGGTAATAGATGTTCAGATCGGTCTGTCCTTCCGTAACAGCCTGATCGGAATAAGTGATATGATCCGTGATATCCCGTGTCATTCCATTGGCAAGATGTGCTACCACCTTAATGCCTGAAAGATTTACCTTTTCACCGATATCATAGGTAGTTCTGGTCGGTTTTTTGGTCACCTCGATACTCTCAATTTTGCTTCCCACAGCCATCATATAGCCTGAGTCATTTTTAAAA
>CABSEO010000098.1 GCA_902476665.1 uncultured Emergencia sp. | reverse complement strand
AGTAAATGTATCTGAAGACAGGGCGTTTCAAAAAACATTTAACGGTTACTACCGAGTAAGGAGAAATACAGATTGGCAAGAAATATTTTATCAATTATTTGAGGAATGCAAATATAGAGAGAATTTAACTTTTGCATATATATTAAGGTATATTTATCGTGAAACTGGAAGAATTGAGGCATCCTTTTCCAGCAAGTTACCAGCGACAATTGATCATTCTATGCCAATTTGGGATAGCATTGTATTAAGTAATCTTGGCCTTAAAAATCCAGGAAGAGCTTGTGAGGAAAAGGTAGAAAAAACAATAAAGCTTTATGAGAAAATCAGGCAGTGGTATCAGGAGTTTAGTGGGACAGCTGAGGCAAAACAATGCATTGAAGTGTTTGATGATATGTTCCCCGAATTAACCTATTTTACTGAGATTAAAAAATTGGATTTTATGATTTGGGCTACGCGCGATAGTGAACATGAAAAAGAAATGCGAGATCTAGAGATTAGTGGTACAGTGACTGTTCCAGCAGAAATTAGTGTAACGCAAGTACAAGAAGAAATAGAAAAACTGTTTCATAAGAAAAAGTGGTTTTTTAATGGAACTGTAGAGAATTTAGAATAGTAATCTGATTCGTTTAATGAGCACCTTAACGGGTGCTTTTTTAGTTTCAAAATAAAAACGTGAAAGGAGAATGCAAGATGAATTACGGAGGAGATGCAGCGGAGCAGGTTGTCCGTATGTCACTGGAGGGCATGGAGTTTACTTTGCGGATTGCCGGTGCAGGAGCAAAAAATCTGGCGGCTGCCCTTATGGTCTATGCAAAAGAAGGTCAGAAAAGCATGGGAAAGATTGCTCTGACGAACATGCTGAAATCGGGAAAGGAACTGACGGTATTTTCTCTGCCGGAACAGGATCTGAAGAGCTTTACCAGGGAAGCAAAGAAGTACGGCGTTCTGTATACCGTCATTAAACCTCATGCAGATGATGAAAAAGGAATCATTGATATTATCACTCGTGCTGAAGATGCGCCTCGGATTAATCGTATCGTCGAACGATTTCGGCTTGCTTCCGTGGATAATGTGCAGATTAACCGGGCTGCAGAAAGAGGGCCGTCAGAAAACCCCACTTTGGCCGGGATGGACAGAAATCGTCTGTCCGGGCGAGATTGGCAGCTGCAGAAAGACGAAATCGAAGATTCATATAAGAAACCTTCGGTACGAAAGAAACTGCAGCAGTTAAAGAAAGCGGAAAAAGACGGCGGGAAGTTCAGAACGAAGAGGAGAGAAAAGGAATTCGAAAAGGAGAGGTAAAGAAATGACACAGAAAGAAGGATGGAAGTACAGTCCTCGGGAATATGGGGAAATGAAAAGACGGGAGATGCAGGAACTGTACAAACAAATGGAGGAAACGACAAAGGCAGTGCTAGGTGATGATGAAACCTTCGCTGCCTTTTTGCGTTTGCAGAGTGAAATAGACACAATGTCTGTGGGAAATCTGCTGCTGATTTTCGGCAGAAATCCAAATGCCAGAGAAGTCAGAACCTTTGAGGGCTGGTCAAAAGATGAGATTCAGATAAACAAGGGGGAAAAAGGGATTGCAGTTCTGCAGCCATATACCTTCCTGAAGAATGGCGAGGAGAAGCGAACTTATAGAGTAAAAAAAGTGTTTGATGTTTCTCAGACTGCAGCGCAGGAAATTTCTCATGAAAAAAGCGAAGTGACAAAAAGTGAAATGCTGGACAGGCTGGTGGCGCATGCCGGTGCGGAAATCGAAGCATGTGACGAAAGCAGCCTTTCAGATGAAACTGTTAGATTCTGCCCGGAGGCAGGGAAAATCTATGTGCAGAAAGGTCTGGGTGTCAATGAGTTTCTCAATGGTTTAGTGAAAGAAATTGCCCATGCAAAGCTATACGCGGGTGGACAAGGAACTACTCGCGAAGAAAACGAATTCGCAGCCGAGTGTATTACCTATATGCTTTGCGGTCAGATGGGACCGGAGAATATGCAGGAGAAAATCTGTGTGCCGGCAGGACTTAAGGAACTGGAACCGAAGGATGCCCGTAAGGAAATCGCAAGGGCGGGTATGACTTTTCATCAGATGAAACAGGAAGTAATGACTACTGAAAAAAGGAAAGAATGTGACAGGGGGGCAAGATAAGGTGAACAGAGAAAAATACTGGATTGCAGCAGTATTTGGTGTTCTTCCTGTCATATATACCGCTTTGAAACTTGCACCCTATATCAAAGACGGTTTTACCGGAATCATAACCGGATTTTCCCTTGCTATGGAAAATCCCCTGCACATAGAATTTTGCGAAACCAGTCCGCGGACGGTTATCCTGTTTTTGTGTGTATATGTACTCGGTATCTGTATATTCCTGAACAGTGGAAAGGTTTACAGGCGGGGAGAGGAATACGGTTCCGCTCGGTGGGGTGTTGCGTCTACAGTGAATCGAAGGTATGAAAAACGAAGATCTATGGACAACAAGATTCTTACCCAGAATGTCAGCATTGGCATGGAAGGCAGACAGCACAGACGTAATGTCAATGTGCTTGTGTGCGGTGGCTCCGGGGCAGGAAAGACCAGATTTTACTGCAAACCGAATATCATGCAGGCCAATACATCTTTTGTCATTCTAGATCCCAAGGGAGAAATTCTTCGCGATACGGGAAATCTCTTAAAAGCGAAAGGATATAACATCAGAGTGCTGGATCTTATCAACATGGAGAAGAGCCACTGCTATAATCCTTTCGTCTATCTTCGGGATGACAATGATGTGCAGAAACTGGTGACGAATCTTTTCAAGAGCACCACCCCCAAAGGAAGTAAGTCCAGTGACCCTTTTTGGGATACCGCAGCCTCCATGCTGCTGTTAGCCCTGATTTTCTTTCTAAAGTATGAGGCGCCGGAGGAAGAGCAAAACTTTCCTATGGTTATGGAAATGCTCAGGGCGGGAGAAGTAAAAGAGGATAACGAGGACTATTTCAGTCCTCTGGACAGTCTGTTCGCAGAACTGGAGGAAAAGGATCCGAATCACATTGCTGTAAAGTATTACAAGGACTATCACAGTGGTTCGGGGAAGACACTGAAGTCCATACAGATTACGCTGGCGGCAAGACTGGAAAAGTTCAATCTGGAAAGCATGGCTGCACTGACTGCGGCGGATGAGATGGATCTGCCCGGCCTTGGAGAGGAAAAAGGAGCACTCTTTGCTCTGATTTCCGATAATGACACCAGCTTTAATTTTCTGGTGAGCATTCTATATACGCAGCTGTTTCAGCAGCTTTTTTATCTGGCAGATCAGAGCAGTACAAAGAGCCTGCCGGTTCATGTGCATTTTGTCATGGACGAATTTGCAAATGTGAGCCTTCCGGAAGACTTTGACAAAATTCTTTCAGTTATGCGTTCCCGGGGAGTATCCGTATCGATTATTCTGCAGAATATGGCACAGTTAAAGGCACTGTTTGAGAAACAGTGGGAGTCCATCACAGGAAACTGTGATGAATTTCTTTATCTCGGGGGCAATGAACAGTCTACTCATAAATATGTCAGTGAACAACTGGGCAAATCAACCATTGATACCAATTCTTACGGAAGGTCTACTGGCGGTTCCGGAAGCTATACCACCAACTATCAGATGCTGGGGAGGGAACTGATGACACCTGATGAAATCCGGATGCTGGACAACCGGTATGCGATACTCTTTATTCGCGGAGAACGTCCGGTGAAGGATTTGAAATACGATATTCTGAGACATCCCAATGTTGCTTTGACTGCGGATGGAGGTGGAGAGCCATATTACCACGGAGAGATCAGTGAGGCATCAGCATTTATCAGAGCAGAATTTGTTCAAACAGCTCAAAAAAGTGATAAATCACCGATCAACCTGCCGGAGCCTTTCATGCTGGAAGAAGACAAGATTTATACTGTTGAGGAACTATGGAATGAATAGAAACAGAAAGGGAGGAACCAGAAGATGAGAAAATTGAAAAATGGTATATTAATGGGAATCATAGCGGTTATGGCAATACCTGCGTCAGTTTCTGCTGCAGCAGATCCGCTGGCCGTAGTGGACAACCTGTCCGATTTTATCTTTTCGCTGATTCGGGCCATTGGATTGATACTGCTGGGACTTGGCGTTATGCAGGTGGGGCTTTCCATGAAGTCCCATGATCCGTCACAGAGAGCAAACGGGTTTCTGACACTGGCAGGCGGCATTATCATTACCTTTACAAAAGAAATTCTGACGCTGATTACCGGTTGATGCACACTGAAATGTGACGTAATCTCAACCATAGAGAATGGAAAAAGTAGTATTTTTTGATATTTAGAAGAGCAATTCCCTGAATATTGTTTAGGGACGCTATGTTTTAAAAGAGGTGATTTTATGTCTGAAAACTGGGTCGTACAGAATCTGCAGAATGCCCTGACAACTTGGAACGAAAAGCTGACGGAAATCTGGACTCTGCTGACAGAGTCACCGGAGAGCTTTCGGGGAGGCGGAATCTGGACGGTCATTTTGAATATACATGGAGCACTGCAGGCGATCGGACTCGCTTTGTTGGTGCTTTTTTTTCTTGTGGGCGTAGTAAAAACCTGTGGTACTTTTGCCGAACTGAAAAAACCGGAGCATGCCTTAAAGCTGTTTATCCGTTTTGCGATTGCCAAGGGAGTAGTGACCTATGGACTGGAACTGATGATGGCGGTATTTACGATCCTGCAGGGACTTGTGACAACAATCATGCAAAATGCGGGTCTTGCCGCAACATCAGTGATGGCACTGCCCGAAGAGATGATTACAGCTATTGAGGACTGTGGTTTCTTCGAGAGTATTCCCCTATGGGCGGTAACCATCATCGGCAGCCTGGTGATTACCATTCTGTCGTTTATTATTATCATGAGTGTATATGGCAGATTCTTTAAATTGTATATGTACACTGCAATTGCACCGGTGCCTCTTGCTGCCTTTGCCGGTGAGCCGACGCAGCGAATCGGTGCATCATTTCTAAAGTCCTATGCGGCGGTGTGTCTGGAAGGGGCAATCATTATTCTTGCCTGTGTCATCTTTTCGGCTTTTGCAGCTTCCCCACCGGAGCTTAATCAGAGTGCCGCACCGGTAGCCATGGTCTGGTCTTATATCGGAGAACTGATATTCAATATGCTGGTGCTGGTAGGCGCAGTCAAGATGGCAGATCATCTGGTCAGAGAGATGATGGGGCTGTAAATTGTGACAGGAAAGCAGGTGAAAGCAAATGGAAAACAGTGGCAGAGAAAACAATAGTATTTCAATCTGCATCAATCCGGAGATTCGGGATTATTCGGAGTCTATGTTCTGGGGACTGAATCTGCGTCAGTTTCTTTTTTCTCTGGCAGGCTGCGGCATGTCAGTAGGAATATTCTTTCTGCTGAAAGGTGTACTTGGCATGGAGGCAGTATCATGGGCATGCATTTTAGGCATGCTGCCTTGCGCACTGCTGGGATTTGTCAAATACAACGGTATGACGGCAGAAAAATTTCTTCTTGCGGTAATTCGCTCAGAAATACTGACACCAAAATATCTGCTGTTTCAGCCGGTTAATCTGTTGGAGGAATGTCTGAAAGAAGAAAAAAGAAAGGGGAGGAAAACAAATGACTTTGAGAAAGCAAAAAAGAAATAACCGTTATTCAGTGCCAAAGCGTGTTCAGGATATTATTCCGGTGAAAAAGATTTTTGATAATGGGCTGTTTCAGGTGGGAAAGAATCAGTTCAGCAGAACTTACCGGTTCAGTGATATCAATTATGCGGTGGCTTCCGAGGATGATAAGATGAGCATGCTGAAGGGTTATATGGCACTGCTGAATTCTCTGGACATCAATGCGAGAATTAAGATTACGGTGAATAACCGCAGGCTGAATCAGAATGATTTTAAACAGGATATTCTGATTCCGGAAAAGGAAGATAAACTGAAGGTTTATCGGGATGAGTACAACAGGATGCTCCTGAGTAAAGCAACTGGCGGCAGTGCCATGATACAGGAAAAATATATTACGGTTACTGTGACAGCAGAAAATGAAGGGGAAGCCGGGGGTGCTTTTGAGAGAATCGGACGCAACCTTGCAGAACATTTGGGCTATCTTGGTTCCGAGTGTGAGGATCTTGGAGCCATAGAGCGGCTGCAGATTCTGCATGACTTTTACCGCAGCGGGGAGGAAATGTTTTTTCATTTTGAACTGGACGAGAACAGAAAGCGAGGTCACTGTTTCAAGGATTATATCTGTCCAGACTGTTTAGAAGTAAATCGGAGCTACCTGAAAATAGGGGAACGGTTTGCCAGAGTGCTCTTTTTAAAGGAATATGCATCGTTTATCAATGATGACATTGTGACGAAGCTGACAAACTGGAAAAAGCCTTTGATGCTGTCGACAGATATCATTCCGGTACCTACAGCAAAGGCAATTCGCGATGTCGATCGGAGGCTTCTTGGTGCAGAAACCAATATTACCAAATGGCAGAGACAGCAGAATGCCAACAACAACTTTTCTGTAGAAGTTCCTTATGAGATGGAACTTCAGAGAAAACAGCTGAGGGAGTTTTTAAATGATCTGCGCAGCAGAGATCAGCGTATGATGCTGGCACTGATTACCATCGTTCATACGGCAGACACACTGGAAGAGCTGAACCGTGACACCAAAGCCATACAGGCCGTGGGGCAGGAGGCCCTTTGTCAGATAAGTCCTCTGAACTTTCAGCAGATTGACGGTCTTGCCACAGCGATCCCGGTAGGTGTAAAGCAGATAGACATTACAAGACCCCTGACCACAGAATCAATGACAGCCTTCGTGCCGTTTCGTGTGCAGGAGATCCGCCATGAACACGGCATCTATTACGGGCAGAATGTAAAGAGTAATAACATGATTATTGCCGATCGAAGAAAACTCCTTAATGGAAATTCCTTTATTCTGGGAGTATCGGGATCAGGAAAATCCTTTGCGGCAAAGAGTGAGATCATCAACTATATGCTGGCAACGGATGCAGATATTAT
>CABSEO010000097.1 GCA_902476665.1 uncultured Emergencia sp. | reverse complement strand
CCAGACAGTCAGGATTGATACAATAAAGGGTTTCCACTCCATTATCGTTTTTAACCTGTGTATGGTGTCCGCATACAGGGCAGATCTCCGGCACCTTAATGTTGTTACTGCCGGTCAGATTCTGCGCAATCTGCGGAATAATCATGTTAGCCTTATACACCGTGATTCGGTCACCAATCCCCAGTTTCAAATCACGCATGACACTGATATTATGCACGGAAGCCCTGCTCACCGTTGTTCCTTCCAGCTCCACAGGTTCAAAGACAGCTACCGGATTAATCAGTTCTGGATGCACTCCATTCAATCTCCTGTAATGTGGTTTCAGCCTGCTGATCCGCCCACTTAAACGCAATGGAGTCTCGCGGGAATTTTGAAGTAGTTCCCAGACTGCGGCTGTATGCAATGTCATCTAAAGTCAGCACCAGCCCGTCTGAGGGCAGATCATTCTTCTCAATGGTTCTTTCAAAGTCTTCTACGGCAGAAACTACGGTTGCTGCCGTCACCACACGATATTCCACCGTATCAAATCCCTGCGTTCCTAACCAAATCATCTGATTCTCACGGCTGTTTTCAAACGATTTTCCTTCAGCCTCCACAAGACTGAAAGCGAAAAAGTGAACATTTCGTTCTGCTGTAATACGGTTATTCAGCTGGCGAACCGATCCACTGCAGAGATTTCGCGGATTTTTATATTTTGCATCAGCCTCTCCTATGGAAGCATTAATCTTCTCAAAATCACTGTATCTGATAACTGCCTCGCCACGAAGTGTCAGCTTTCCTTTAAACGGAATTTCCAGAGGGACATTGACGAAGACCTTCGCATTGTTGGTGATGACTTCTCCCTCATCCCCATTGCCGCGGGTCAGTGCTTTTTTCAGGCAGCCGCCCTCATAAGTCAGAACAATGGTCAGACCGTCCAGTTTCCAGGACAGAAGCCCTTTCTGATTTCCCAGCCACTCTGCCAGTGCCTGACGATCCTTTGTTTTGTCCAGAGACAGCATTCTTTCAGGATGATGCTCCTTAGGCAAATTAGAAAGCACCTCATAACCCACCTTCTGGGTCGGACTGCCTGCCAGGATAATTCCGGTCTCTTTCTCTAGTGCAGCCAGTTCGTCGTAAATCCTGTCATACTCAAAGTTGCTCATGATCTCTTCAGCATTCTGATAATATGCTCTGGCTGCCCTATCCAGAATTTCTATTTTCTCTTTCATCAGAGACTTTTTGTCTTCCATTTCATCTATCCCTTTCACTGTGTTGTACTGTCATTGGCATTCGGCCATCTTCCTTCACCGACTCTGAAACTCATATTTTTAACCCAAAACCTTAATTATCTCAAATAATATATAATTTCTTTCTGTATTTTTTCGTCACTCTTCCACAGATTCCGCCAAAATTCGGCCTTCTGTCAAAAAAGCGGGCCAAAAGTTGACCGAAATCCGGCTCTGGGTTATTTCAGATATAAATCTATTATTTTCTAAACTATACACGTTTTCTTGTTTCTTCGTTTTTCAGTTAAACTTTTACGGCAGTCTCCGCTGTCAAGGCCGCAGTCCCTGTGAGAAATCTCAGATCTTTTTCAGGGGAGCAATGCCTTTTGCCATTTTCTTCTGTCCTGCGGAATCGAAAATGACTGTCAGTGTTCTGTCGTCCTGATCGATGACAAGTCCTTCACCGAACTTGGCATGGCGAACCCTGTCACCTGCAGCAAATTCCTCGCCGTCTGTACCAGTAGCAGCGTTGGCTTTCGTCGCAGCTTTCGCATAGCGCAGTGCATCATAAGGCTTTGGACTTTCCTTCGCCGCAAACCCGTCGTAAGAACCTGTGGAAACCCCAAGTCCGCTGTCATGTCTCTTTCTCTCATAAACAGCATCGCCTTCCAGCAGTCTTTTGTCTATTTCTCTGAGAAACTGAGACTCTCTGGTATAGTCAGTCCGCCCGTAAAGTGTCCTCATGGCTGCGCTGCAGAGAAACAGAATCTCCTTTGCCCGGGTCATCCCGACATAACACAGTCTCCGTTCCTCTTCCATGCCTGACGGGCTGTCAAAAGCCTTATGTCCCGGAAACAGCCCATCTTCAAGACCAGGCAGAAATACCACCGGAAATTCAAGGCCCTTGGCACTATGCATAGTCATCAGAACCACTGCATCCTGTGTTTCATCATGATTATCAACTTCGGCCATCAGCGTAATTTTCTCCATAAACTCTTCAATAGTAGGATTTTCACTTTCCTGCTCATAATCGTAAATGACCGATTTGAATTCCATCAGATTCTCGATACGTCCTTCTGCCTCTACAGTATTTGCATCCTCCAGTGCTTTCATGTATCCCGTCTTCACCAGCAGATTATCGTAGATATCTGAAACCCTCAGGTTTTCTCTTTCTTCTCTGCACAGATTGATACATTCCACTAGAGCTTTTACCCCGGCATAAGCTTTGGAAGGCAAGGTTGATAAAACCTCTTCATCTGACAGTGCCTGAAGCAGACTTTCTCCTCTGATTCTGGCAAAAGTCTCTATTTTTTCTACAGATTTGTCACCCATCCCTCTCTTTGGCTCGTTGACAATTCTTTTAAAAGACAAGTCATCATAAGGATTTACGACAAGACGCATATAGGCCATCACGTCCTTGATTTCTTTTCTGTCGTAATACCTGAGTCCGGATAAAACCCTATACGGAATATCGCGTCTGGTCAGTGCTTCTTCAAAATGTCTGGACTGGGCATTGGTTCTGTAAAGAATCGCAAAGTCGCTGTATTTTCTGTCTCGACCTTTCAGCAGGTCGATCTCTTGTGCCACAAAGCGCGCTTCATCCTTTTCATTATCTGCACGATAATATTTAATCTTCTCTCCTGCTTCCTTTTCAGTCCACAGCTTCTTGCCTTTTCTCCCCTTGTTATTCTCAATTACAGAATGAGCCGCAGCCAGAATATTACCCACAGAACGATAATTCTGTTCCAGTTTCACCACCTTGGCCTCAGGAAAATCCTTTTCAAAATCCAGGATGTTTCTGATATCTGCGCCTCTCCACTGGTAAATGCACTGATCGTCGTCCCCCACCACACACAGATTGTGATGAGTCTCAGCCAGCATCTTGATCAGGCGATACTGAATATGATTGGTATCCTGATACTCATCCACCATAATATAGTGAAAACGTTCCTGATATTTCAGCAGTGTTCTTTCGTCAGTTTCAAAAAGTCTGACCGTATTCAGCAGCAAATCATCAAAGTCCATGGCATTATTTTTCTTCAGTTCTTCCTCATAGGCCCTGAACACGTTATAAATAATTTTTGTCTTGAAGTTTTCCTCCATAGTTCTGCGATACTGCTCTGCATCCATGGCCTTTTCCTTGCAGGAACTGATCACACTGAGAAGATACGGTGCGCTGAATTCCTTATCATTGATATTCAGTGCCTTGGTGATATTTTTCACCACAGTCTTCTGATCTGTACCGTCGTAAATGACAAAGTTGTGATCATATCCGATAAGCTCGCAGTGATAGCGAAGAATGCGAAGACACATGGAGTGGAAAGTCATAATCCACATGTCATCAATCCTTCCCACCAGATCCTCCACTCTGCTTTTCATTTCAGAGGCTGCTTTGTTGGTAAAGGTCACTGCCAGAATATTGTATGGGGAAATTCCCTGTTCTATCATATAAGCAATTCTCTCTGTCATGGTACTGGTTTTTCCAGAACCCGCTCCCGCCAGGATCAGCAGAGGACCTTCAAGCTGCACTGCAGCCTGTCGCTGTTTTTCATTTAACCTGTCTAGACTCATCTATATAAATTCTCCTTGTTATAAACTTTTATCTGCGGATATACTGAAGTGACCATTTTGCCGAAGTCTCATCCCAGATACCGCAGAAGCCATTCTGCGCTGTCTTCACAAGTGCGGCTTTCAATGGTCATTGTCACATCACTGCAACAGTACTCTTCAATGGCTTCCATCACTTTTTTCATATCCATGGTTCCCTGACAGACAGGACTGTGGCTGTCTTCTGTTCCGTCATTATTATGCAGATGAAAATGTCCGATATGAGTTCCCAGCACTCTAATCCAGTCTGTGATGTCATACCCGTCACAAGTTACTGCATTGGCATGGCCCACATCAAGACAAAGCTTTACTCTCGGATCTGCGATTTCCTCCACCAGATGCTTCAGCATCACAGGCTCATCCTCAAAAACGTTCTCAATATAAATATGAAACTCAGCAGGCTTATTCTCCATGTACTTTTTCCAGAACCACACTGATTTTTCGTGATTCCATTCTTTAAAATACAGTGCCGGCAGATATCCTGTATGAACAACCATCCGATTCAGTCCCATACGAAAGCATGCCTGATACGCTTCTTCCAGCCGCGCAAGTCCCAGTTCCACAGCTCTGTGGTCAATGGAAGCCGGAATAATCTCTGTAAACGGACCATGAATAATCGCCATGTCGGAGCCTGATGCTGCAAGCTGCTCTTTCATCCGGCTCAAAGTGGATTCCAGCCTGTCTGCATCCAGATTCTCAGAAATACAAAGATCATTGAGTTCCAGCTTCAGTCCGTACTTTCCTGCCACTTCCACGGCTTTTTCGGAAAAGGTTGCAATATAAATTCTATCCTTCATAAATCGGCTCCTTAAATCAGTTCCTGCTCAATTTCCAGCCCTTTCAGCCTGCACAGTGTATCCACAACGGAGAAAATCAGCACCGCGCCCAGATTAGCTGTCGTATTATCCTGATCAAACCGGGGTGAAATCTCACAGATATCAAAACCTCTGACTTTACGGGTTCTCAGAATATGCTTGAGAACGGGCAGCACAGTTTCCGGATCAACACCAAATGACTGAGTGGCACTGACACCCGGCGCAAAGGCTGAAGAAAAAACATCTGTACAGATGGTAATATAGGCGGTTTTACACTGATATAAAAAAGTATCTGTCTTCTCCAGTACTTCTGCATAACTGGCCGGTCTCAAATCCTTTGCCAATACATAGTTCACACCCAGTGCCTTTGCTGTCTTAAACAGCTGTACCGTATTGCTGTGTTTCTGGATGCCCAAAGGAAAATAATGATAACCAACTCTGTTTTCACTGCAGATATCTGCAATCTGACTGAACATGGAACCGGAAGAGCTGCCATTGTCATACGGTCTCAAATCAAAGTGAGCATCAAAATTAATGATGCCCAGATCCGGCTTGTCCTCTTCCTCACAGGCTGCCGCAAACTGTCCCTGAAAATGACCGAAGGTCGTTTCATGGCCTCCTCCCAGAACAACAGGAAACAGATTCAGATCAAGTATTTTTTTTACTGCTGTTCCCAGTATCCGCTGACCCTCTTCCATGGAAATCTCTTCACATAAAATATTACCCGCATCAAAAAGTTTTACCTCAGGCAGAAATGTGCACGGCAGATTCGCCATCTGTCTGCGGATAAAATCAGGGGCCAGTGCAGTTCCAACTCTTCCTTTATTCCGTTTAACACCCTGTTCACTGCAAAATCCGATAAAAGCAAATCCCAATTCTCCATCAAATGCTGCAGTCTCATCGTTTAAGTCCAGTTGCTTCACACACTGATGCCAGCGAAATGCATCATAGTCATCCTCACTGTCTGTTCTGCCGTTCCAGCATTCCATTGCACTTATATAGTGTTCTAAAAACATATTCTACACTCCCGTCAAAAAACAATTGAGGCAGGCTGACGAGACCTGCCTCTTATGAAAAAAGAATGAAAAGCCGGTCATCCGTCCCTCTTAAAAAAGGGCTGTGGATAACCCACAGCCCGTATTTGCTGTACTTCCCTGAATCCGGTTCACCGCCGAATCAGAAATTCATCTTATGCAGGTCTCCTGGCTCGGGAGTCTCTGCTTCTCCATCCTTCCCGGAGATTCCAGTGGCATCCTGAAGAAGCTCTTCCGTTACAGTGGCGGGACCGCACAGGAATTTCACCTGTTTCCCTCTTAGCCCGTCTGCCTCAAAACTGCAGGCAACGACAGGAACATAAGACTATATCGAATTACGTTTCTATTATATTGCAATCCGTCCGGGAAGTCAAGACCGTCAGTACGGATTTCCACTACGGTTTTATATGTTGATTATCTTCTCAGTTTTTCTACAGCTTCTCTTACATGATCTGCAAAGATTTCTCGGATCTTTTCGATTTCTCCCAGACCTTTCAGTACACATTCCACCGCAAAGCCTTCTCCCGTCAGAATCGTCTTCCAGGAATCCTCTTCATCTCCTGCCATATCATTGGTGGCATGATCACCTGCAACAATCATCAGCGGCTGTAATACTACTTCTGTATAGCCCTGTTCTTTCAGAAGCGGGATCACATCTTCCAGTGTCGGCTCTGCTTCTACTGTGGCAATATAATAGTTGTGATAGCCCTGTTCTTTCAGCTTGTCCTGCAGATCAAAATATACGTGATTGGCTTCCGCTCCCGTTCCATGTCCCATAAAAAGAATTGCAGTGCCCTCTTTGCTGTACTCTGCCGTATCCTCTGTGACGGCCTCAATCACTCTGTCAAAATCCGTTTCATCAGTCAGCAGAGGTTCACCCAGGCTGATCCCTTCAAAAAGTTCCTGATGTTCTTCCACATCCCGCTTCAGATCATGATATTCGGTTCCGTTCATCAGATGGGTCGGCTGCACAATCAGATATTTAATTCCATCTTCTGCGGCACGCTTTAAGGACTGAGCCTCATTGTCAATATATATACCATCACGTTTTGCCAGCTTGTTGATAATCATCTGACTGGTAAATGCTCTTCGAACCTGGTACTGAGGGAATGTCTCTGCAATTGTGTTCTCGATGGCTCCGATGGTCGCCTCACGAGTCTTGTGATAGCTGGTGCCGAAGCTGACTGCCAGAATAGCTGTATCTCTGCTTTTTTCGTTCATATTTTCCTCCCGTTATTAAGCCAGAAAAAAAGACTGCAGATCTGCAGTCCGTATTTACTGTCTGTTCCTTTCCTGATCGGTACACCGCCGCGAAAAGTCATCCTGTGCAGGTCTCCTGGCTTATGGATCAATGCTCCC
>CABSEO010000096.1 GCA_902476665.1 uncultured Emergencia sp. | reverse complement strand
TGCCATATCCATATTTCCAACCCGTATGCGGAGATGCATGAAGAGGATGTCGGATTTCCTGCAAAAATGGCGAAACAGTCTTATGAATACCTGTTAAAGCAGATTGAAGAGCAGGAGGAGCGTCTGGCTGCACAGAACAGTCTTCTTCGTCGTATGAGTTATGAGGATGCGCTTACAGGCCTGTATAACAGAAATAAGTTTATTCAGCTGCTTGATGAACCTTTCGTTCATCCCGAGGTGGGATTGGGGGTGGCCTGTTTTGACTTAAACGGTCTCAAGACAATTAATGACAGAAAGGGCCACAGTACCGGTGATGAATTGCTTCGGGAGGCTGCAGAAGAAATCCGGGGGCTGTTCTCAGGCAAAGCATATCGGATTGGCGGCGATGAGTTTGTGATTATAGATGATTCACGGGAAGAAAAGGATTTTATGGAGAAAGTTCATGCTGTGCAGATGGGTATGAAAAAGAGGGGAATCGATTGTGCCGTCGGATGTTCATGGCGTAGAGAACAGACAAATGTCAGAGAACAATTTGACGAGGCTGATGAGAGGATGTATCAGGAAAAACGCCGTTTCTACAGCATGAAAATCAATGACAGAAGAAATAATTGATCATTCTGCCTTTGATGAAACAATTGATCTGTTATTTGTGACAGTAGAACAGAGCATTTCTGGCTGAGAAAATCAGCTTGAAATGCTCTGTTTTTGTCTGCTCCGTTTGTCAACCAGTCGGCCTGTGTTGACATATATTTCAGATTGTTTCCATTTGTGCCTCGTCTTTTTTACCTTTTCCTCAGTTTTACCACTGCATGCAAAACCTGCTGAAAATATGTGGATAACTTCCTTGTTGACAAAAGTAAGAAAGCGTGAAATTATTGAATTTGCTGGGATACGGCCATAAAAGTTTTCCATATGGAAAAGAGGATAAAATTGTATACAATTTGGAAATAATTGTGTATAATGCCCGGACAGGTGCATTTTTAGCCAAATAAACGCTGTGGATAATCACTTTACAGTGATAAAGAAAAAAGACAGAAACAAACTGGAATAAAAAAATATATTTCTGAAATTTTCCTGTTTTGCAAATCTTTTCGAGGGTATTTACGCTGAAAATATGATATAATATAGCTCTAATAAAATCTCAGTTGTTGTGGTTGAGAGACGACTAAAGATTGGAGGATAAAATGGAGAGACTTTACATGAAGTCCAGAGACAGTGCGCAGATAGCGGTAGAAGGTCTTTATAAGGATCTGGAACGGCGAATTGTTTCCAGTCCGGCAGGACAGTGTCCTGTAGATATGGCCTCTGCTTTTCTGAAAATGTGCCATGCCCAGAGCTGCGGCAAATGTGTGCCGTGCAGGGTGGGTCTCGGACAGCTGCAGAATATGCTGGAAGAGATTCTGTCTATTGATAAAACTGTGGATTTGAAAATTCTGGATAAGCTGGAGAGAACTGCAAAAGCCATCAGAATTTCGTCAGACTGTGCAATCGGAGAAGAGGCTGCTGCCATGGTTCTGCGTGGTCTGAAAGGTTTCAGAGAAGATTATGAGTCCCATATTCTGAATCACGCCTGTGCAGACAATGTAATCTACCATAGAGAATCGGTACCGTGCAGAGGAGCCTGTCCGGCAGGGGTTGATGTACCGGGCTATATGGCTCTTGTTTATGCAGGCAGATATGATGATGCAGTCAGACTGATTAGAAAAGACAATCCGTTTCCGACGGTTTGCGCTTTAATCTGTGAACATCCTTGCGAAGTGAAGTGCCGGAGAAACATCATCGATGCACCGGTCAATATTCGGGGAATCAAGCGCTTTGCAGTCGATAACTGTTCAGAAACAGTGCCGGTACCTGAAAGAATGGATCGGACAGGAAAGAAGGTTGCGGTTATCGGAGGAGGGCCTTCCGGACTTTCAGCAGCCTATTTTCTGTCTATTATGGGACATGATGTTACCGTATTTGAAAAGCGTGCCCAGCTGGGAGGAATGCTTCGTTACGGAATTCCGAGCTACAGGCTTCCGCGAGAAAGGCTGCAGTGGGATATTGATGCAATTGCATCTACCGGTGTTGAATTTCAGACTGACTTTGATATAGCTTCTGAATCTGCCATTGCGGAGATTAAAGAAAAGTATGATGCAATGTACCTATCCATTGGTTCACATAACTTTAAAAATCTGGGCATTCCGGGCGAATTTGCCAAAGGTGTTATTTCTGCAGTAGAAATGCTCAGAGGCATCGGTGATGATGATATGCCTGATTTTAACGGAAAATCTGTGGTAGTCATCGGCGGTGGAAATGTTGCGATGGATGTAGCCAGAACTGCAAAACGTCTGGGAGCCAGTGAAGTATGTATCGTGTATAGAAGAAGAAGAGACGATATGACTGCGCTGCCTGATGAAATCGGCGGAGCAATTGCAGAGGGAGTTCAGCTGATGGAACTGAAAGCGCCTTCTGAAATTATCGTAGATAAAACCGGACATGTCAAAGGGCTTTATGTTCAGCCGCAGATTGCCGGAGAAGCGGACGGATCCGGCAGACCGAGACCACTTGCTGCTGATCTGCCTAAGGAGAAAATGCGTTGCGATATTGTGATTTCTGCCATTGGTCAGGCTACTGACTTTACTTTCTTTGAACAGTATGGCGTTCCGGTATTTAAAGGAAATATCAAAGCAAAGAGATCGAATGTGGTAGATAAAGTGCAGGGGATTTATGCTGGGGGCGACTGTGTCACAGGACCTTCTACTGTTATCAATGCCATTGCAGCCGGGAAGGTTGCTGCTGCCAATATCGATACATATCTGGGATATCATCACGAAATTACAGTAGATGTGGATATTCCGGCGCCGATTTTGCAGGACAAGAAAGCAAAGGGCAGAGTGGAAATGAAAGAACGTTATGCATCAGAGCGCGGTGGCGATTTCGGTGCGGTGGAGCTTCCGATGACAAGAGAGGAATCTCTTTCGGAATGTTCCAGATGTCTGCGCTGTGATCAGTGTGGATATGGTTCTTTTAGAGGAGGCAGGATAGAAAGATGGTAAATTTGAAAATAGACGGACAGAATATAGCGGTTCCCGCCGGTACTACGATAATGGAGGCAGCAGCAGAAGTCGGTATTAAGATTCCCCATATCTGTTACCTGAAAGATATTAACGAGATCGGAGCATGCAGAGTATGTCTTGTTGAAAAGGCAGGTATGGATAAACTGATTACTGCCTGCAATACAGAAGTAGAAGAAGGCATTGAGATTTTCACCAACAGCCCGAGGGTTAGAGAAGTAAGAAGAATCAACGTAGAGCTGATTCTTTCTGATCACGATTGTAAATGTGTACAGTGTGTAAAGAGTGGAAACTGCACTCTGCAGAGAATTGCAAACGATTTGGGCATTATTGAACAGCCTTATGATGATATTCATGAAAAGAACCGGTGGAATTTTGAGCTGCCGCTGATTCGGGAAGCCTCTAAGTGCGTAAAATGTATGCGATGCGTGCAGATCTGTGACAAGGTGCAGGGGCTGCAGATCTGGGATGTCAATGGCTCAGGATTCAGGGCATCGGTAGGTGTATCCAAGAACAGGAAGCTGACAGAATCAGATTGTGCTTTGTGCGGGCAGTGCATAACTCACTGCCCTGTGGGCGCTTTGAGAGAAAGGGATGATCTGCATCTGCTTCGGGATGCTCTTGCCGATCCGGATAAGATTACCATGGTTCAGATTGCTCCGGCAATTCGTACGGCCTGGGGAGAAGGGATCGGAATTGCCAAGACTGAGTCCACCACCGGCAAGCTGGTCAGTGCACTCAGGCGTATAGGATTTGATTATATCTTTGATACAGTATATACGGCAGATCTGACCATCATGGAAGAAGGCAGTGAGTTTGTTGAACGTTTCAGTCACAAGAAGGATTACAGCTGGCCTATGTTTACTTCCTGCTGTCCAGGCTGGGTCAGATTTGTGAAGACACAGTACCCGGAGTTTGTCAAAAATCTTTCTACGGCAAAATCGCCACAGCAGATGTTCGGTGCCATGTCGAAAACTTATATTGCTCAGAAACTGGGGATTGATCCGGACAGGGTTTTCTCTGTATCAATTATGCCATGTCTTTCAAAGAAATATGAGAGAAGTGTTCCTCAAGTCGACGATTCCGGTCATGGAAAAGATGTAGATCTGGTTCTGACTACCCGAGAACTGGATCGGTTGATTCGTGCGGACAATATTCAGCCTCATGACTTGAAAGAAGAAAAGTTTGATGAGATTTTCGGAGAAGGTTCCGGAGCAGGTGTTATTTTCGGTGCAACGGGTGGAGTGATGGAAGCGGCTCTTCGCAGTGCGTATTTCCTGATTACCGGAGAAAACCCGGAGCCGGACAGTTTTAAAAGTGTCAGAGGGATGGGCGGCTGGAAAGAGGCTACGTTCGGAATCAAGGGACTGATGGTCAGGGTGGCTGTGGTCAGCGGTCTTGGAAACACCAGAAAGCTGATGGAAGCACTTCGCCGCGGCCAGGTGGAATATGATTTTGTAGAAGTCATGGCCTGCCCCGGAGGATGTGTCGGCGGCGGTGGTCAGCCTGTCAAAGACGGATGTGAATTTGCACAGGCGAGAAGTGAAATACTCTATGGCCTGGATCAGTTCTCTGATTTGAGATTTTCTCATGAAAACTCGGCTGTGCAGCTGACCTACCAGGAGTATCTGGGAGAGCCCAATTCCCATAAAGCTCATGAACTGCTGCATACCAGTCTGAAAGAATGGGATCTGGATATGAACCTGTAATTGAAAGCTGAAAAAGGGAGCCCTGCAGAACGATTAAAGAATCGTAAAGCACTGGGCTCCCTACTGTTATTTTCAGTGTCCGGCAGATGCCTCAATCAGCTCACGGGCACTCTGTCTGGTAGTTTCTGTTATATTTTCTCCTCCAAGAAGTCTTGCGATTTCATCTATAGTCTGCTCTTGAGAAAGCTGCTGAACGGTTGTGAAAGTTCTGTCGTCTGTTTCTTCCTTGCAGATCCGGTAATGCACATCGCCTGCAGCGGCAATCTGCGGAAGATGAGTGATGCAGATGATCTGATGATTCTTAGATATCTGGTGAAGTTTTCGTCCTACGACACTGGCAGTGATTCCGCTGATACCTGTGTCGATTTCATCAAAGATCATGGTTGGAATACTGTCAAAGGTTCCGGTAATATTTTTGATTGCAAGCATAATTCTGGAAATCTCACCGCCGGATGCAACTTTTACGAGGGGCTTCAGAGGTTCACCTCTGTTTGCAGAAAGCAGGATCTCCACATTGTCTGCACCGTTCGGCCCGATGTCTTTCAGCGGGGTAAAGGCGATGGAAAGAGATGCGTTCTGGAAGTTCAAATCATGAAGCTCGCGGGAGATAGCCTGTTCCAGTTTTGCGGCAACGGCTTTTCTGATTTGCGAAAGCTGTCGTGATTTTTCGGAAAGAACTGTAAATGCCTCTTCAGCTTCTTTTTCCAGAGCTGTCTTTACCTGATCAAAGTTTTCTATCTGATTCAGCTCTTCTGAGATTCTGTCATAATAGGAAAGAATCTCTTCGATGGAACTGCCGTATTTCTTTTTCAGATTGTCAATCACACTGAGCCTTGCGATAGCCTGATCCAGTTCGTCGGGTGTAAAGGTGATACTGTCTCTGATCTCCCGAAGAGAAGAGGACACATCTTCCAGTCTGTAGTAGAGATCTGCAAATTCCTCCGATATGGTCTGAATTCTGTCAGAGTAGGAAGCTATCTGCTGCAGAGCATGCAGTCCAGATCCCAGACAGGACATGGCATTTGTTTCATCTTCGTTGAGCAGCCGATAAGCGGTTTCAATGGAAGCAAAGATTTTTTCGCTGTTCTGCAGCAGGTTAACCCGCTGAGAGAGTTCATCATCTTCGCCGCACTTAAGAGCAGCCTTTTCAATTTCATTTTGCTCAAAACGGTAAAAGTCCAGTTTTTTTCTGTTGTCTCGCTCCTTTGTAAGGAGATTTGAAAGTCTGGCTTTTACATCCTGATACTGCTGATAGGCTGAGTCAAAAGCCTCTTTGGCAGGAGCCACGGACTGTCTGTCGAAATCATCTACAAGCTGCAGATGATTATCAGGGTTGAGAAGTGACTGGTTATCATACTGACCGTGAATATCAGCCAGTTTGCGGCAGGTTTCCGAAAGCTGGCCTAATGTCACCAGCTGTCCATTAAGTCTGCACAGGTTCTTTCCGGTGGAGGAGACTTCTCTGGTTATGACGATCTCTTCACCGTTCAGATCCCCAGCCAGCTGAACAATGGCCTTGGAAGCACCGTGACGGACAAAAGCAGAATCAGCCCTGCTCCCCAGAGCAAGGCTAATGGCTTCTATTACAATAGACTTTCCGCTGCCTGTTTCACCCGTGATAATATTCAGGCCGTCTTCAAAGTCGATTTCTGTATTTTCTATGATTGCAAAATTCTGGATACTGATGTGGTGAATCATTGTCCTCTGGTCCTCATAATCAGCATATCATTAAAAATAGAGAGGATCTCTTCCACATTCTCTTCCTTATCGATAATGATCAGCAGAGTATTGTCGCCGGCAACAGAACCGACAACATGAGGAAGGCCGATACAGTCAATGGCTTCGCCGGCTGCCGGTCCGCATCCTGACAGGGTTTTTACTACGATCAGATTCTGTGCAGAAGCAAAAGATGTGATTGTTTCTCTGAAAATCTTAATGAACCGGTCAGAAATCGGAGCGTCCTGACGTGCACTGACAGCATATTTATACTTTCCTGAGGCGGACAGTACCTTAATAAGCTGCAGTTCTTTGATATCTCTGGAAATCGTGGCCTGTGTCACTTCAAAGCCTTCTTCCTTCAGCATAGCGGCCAGCTTGTCCTGCGTTTCGATTTCATTGTTTGCGATAAGTTCAAGGATTTTATTCTGTCTTGAATAGCGCATAATCTTCTTCTCCTTTTTTACAAAAAAATCCAAACCCCGTGTATGAATATACTGTTAAGCCATTTGGCAAACAGTATGGAATCACAGGCTTATGTGGATTCTGCAAATAAATGTCCACATAATTATAAATTCATTATATCATATTATACACAAAATGAAAAGCGGAATATTCTGCGAAATGTGATTTGCGGACATCTAAAAAACAGCAGGATT
>CABSEO010000095.1 GCA_902476665.1 uncultured Emergencia sp. | reverse complement strand
GCTTTTTTGTCTAACATTTTTTTGCTGTGCTGCCAATCGGGCATGAGTGTTGTCAGGATCGCATAAAAATCCTTCGAGTGGTTTGGGTATAGAAAATGACAAAACTCGTGCAATACTACATATTCAATACAACTGACGGGCATTTCGAGCAAGTGCTGGTTCAATGTAATGATAGCCTTCTGCGGAAGACAAGATCCCCAGCGAGTATCCATCGATCGAATATGGATTCGTGGAGATGGCACACCGTATTTTCGAAATATCGGATAAAGCTGATCCACTGTCTGCTGAAATATTTCGCGACACATCTTATTCAGATAACGGTCAACAAGACGCTTTTTTTGTTTCTGATCTTCTGTGTCTTTTACGGTAAGATAGAGATAAACGCCATCGGAACGTATATCGTCCTTTTTTCCTTGCTCTACCCGCAGACGCAGACTGCGCCCCAACACGGAAAAACTTTCCCCACT
Organism: uncultured Emergencia sp.; assembly: GCA_902476665.1. Taxonomy (GTDB): domain Bacteria; phylum Bacillota; class Clostridia; order Peptostreptococcales; family Anaerovoracaceae; genus Senimuribacter. The sequence continues at coordinate 6,732 of CABSEO010000095.1, read as the reverse complement.
GACATAATGCCGGGGCTGCGGTGCGTACTGTCGGAATTCTCGAAATTGCTGCTGTGCCTCAGCAATGTAACGGCTGCGTCGTTTCACAAATTGTGTAACAACACTTTCCGAGACATCTTTCGGAGCAGAAACATAAACAGAGGCATCTGTCCGAATCCGAAGATTGATATTGCGTACGTTCTTTCGTTCTAGCTGATAGCAGATACAACCATGCTCCGTCTCAACCGCACAAATCTGTATCATGCAAACCTCCGCAACGCAACTGTTTTAACATTTTCAATAATCATGTCAATCACATCAAAAGAAAGTACCAGGCCCCTTTCTTTTTGATAACGGTAAAACAGATCATCAATATCCTGCGAGATTCGATCATGGATCGTCAGGTTATGGGTCCAGTCTACCTGGCTATGTTTTTCGATGATTGTCGTAATATCCAGTGCCATCTCGGCGGCAAAGTCTGGCTCCACAGACAATTTTTCGTTGGAGAAAATCGCAGTCAGTACACCATAGAACGCCTGTGCATGGACATTGGCTCGGATGCGATCCGGGTATGCGATAGCGCTTTTTCCCGTGCGGTAATCCTCCAGAATATCCCGCATCTTGGCCAGATATTCCGCCTCCGTTATCGTCCGGGCTTTATACAGCTCCAGCGCTTCCTTGATGCGCTTGGAAAAATTTTCATAGTATGCTGGGTTCTCCTGATACTTCGTATTGATACTCTTGGCGAGCCGTGTGCGAATCGCATCAGCTTTGGCACGCAGTGAGCCTAACTCGTTTAATTCCTTTTCAAACGCATCTCTGTCCAGAATGTCTACCGGCTCGGTGATTCGCTTCAGACCCTCTACTGAAAGGTGTACGTCCAGCAGGTTTTGCATCAGTGGTTCGTATTCCCGATTGTCAATTGAATCCCCATAACGAGGTTTCACACTGCGCCGTACCGCAGAGAAAAAGCCAAATGCTTTGATATATTTTTCCCGCTCTTCCACTGCCAGCGCCTCATAGGTTTTTTCAGAATTCAGAACAAGATTCAAGGAGCGGCCAAAGTTACACAGCCGTTTGTAAAACTCTTCCCGCTTCGAATTATCCGCTAAGAAACCCTCTACCGCCTCTGCATCGGTTCCGGCAAGTGTCAGACCGGAAACAGCCGAAAACAGCTCCATCAGTGCAGAATAGTCGCTGCGTACCGTTCCAATCGCAGAGAGCACATCCACCACAACGCCTTTCAGGTCGTGCCCATCAAAGTTTTCCAGCCCGGCACCACTGTAAAGTTCCATTGCCTCATCCAATTTTTTGATCAGGCCCCGGTAATCCACGATCATTCCATAGCTTTTGCACAGGCGGTTTGTGCGGGCAATGGCCTGAAGCAAACCGTGCTCCTTAAGTTCTTTGTCCAAGTAAAGCACTTGGCAGAGCGGCTCATCAAAGCCGGTAAGCCATTTGCTGCACACGATTACAAGATCCAATTCTCCGGCATGATACTGTGCCTTGATTGCTTCTTCATAATCATCGGCACTGCCATAGCGTTGCATCATCCGATTCCAGTAGGCAACTACCTTGTCGTCTGCTCCTTCATCTGCATCATCCACGCTTTCGCGCAGATCCGGGGCCGAGATCACGACAGCGCAGTTCAGATCGCCAAATTGCTCAAAGCATTCCAGATACCGAACGGCATCCCGCTTGTAATTGGTGGCGACCATTCCCTTGAAGCCTGTATTTTTATAGGTTCGGCAAAAGTCCTCGTTGATGTCCAAAGCGATCCGTTTGATGCGTGCATCCGTAGAGGTCAGTCGTCGGATGCTGCTCCATTTCCGGGCGAGATCATCCCTCTGTGATTCCGTCAGACGTTTTGTTGTTTGCTGAAACCATAGGTCGATGTTCTTTTCGTCAACTTTCTGCTCCACAAAGCGACCTTCATAGATCAGTGGAACAATTGCACCATCGGCTACACCGTCCTGAATCGTATACTTGTGAATCAGTCCGCCAAACTTTTTCAAGGTGTTCTTCTCGCTCTTCATCAAGGGCGTTCCTGTAAAACCGATATAGCAGGCGTTCGGAAAAACCGTCCGCATTTTATGTGACATTTTGCCGTAATTGGAGCGGTGGCTTTCGTCCACAAGAACAAAAATGTCCCGAGATTTGTTGCAACCGTCCAGTCGCTCGGCAGTGCTGAATTTGTTGATGATGCTGGTGACGATGTCCACCCGCTCATCCGTAACCAATCCCAGCAGATGCCGCCCGTTGGTAGCATGCGCAGGGCGAAGCCGCGTGTGTGCGAATGTCGCCGTGATTTGCTTATCCAACTCTTTTCGGTCGGTAACGATCACTACACGTGGATGGTCTGCCTGCAGCTCCAGCAGCAAATATTTCGCCACCATCACCATGGTCAGACTTTTTCCGCTGCCCTGTGTATGCCAGATCACACCGCCGCACCGATTTCCTTTTTCATCACGCTGTTTGACTGTGTGCAGAATTTCCTTTACCGCAAAATATTGCTGATATCGGCAGATCTTTTTCACATTGTAGTCAAACAGCACGAAATACTTTGTCAGTTCCAACAAACGGACCGGTGTAAACAGGGAAACAATATCTTTATCCTGCACCGTTGGTGTCCGATCCGGGATCAGCTGAGCCATTTTCCGGTTCAGAAAATCTGCATCTTGCTCTTTCCAGATGCTCCAGAATTTTTTCGGCGTTCCCGTTGTTGCATAGCGCACCTCGTTTTTATTGGTCGTCATTACGATCTGTGCAAACGCATAAAGCTGGGGGATATAGTGAGGCTGCTGGTTACGGCAGGTTTGCTCAATGGCCTGTTCCACCGGGATATCCGGAGCCTTGCACTCAATCACCGCAAACGGAATTCCATTGACAAACAGCGCGATGTCCGGGCGGGCATCATGCTGTCCATCGGCGCTTTCCACCGCAAATTCTTCCGTGACATGGTAAAGGTTCTGCGTCGGGTCCTCCCAGTCAATGTACTTCAAGTTGAAGTTCAGCAGCCGCCCTTCGCCTACAGTTTCGGGATAGCTTTTGCCCAGCATAAGCGCATCATAGATTTTCTCGCTGGTGCGCACAAGACCGTCCGTCAGCGGTATTTCCAGATCATCCATGGCGTGCTCAATGTTGACTGCCGAAAATTCATTTTCCACACCGCCGTAGGTATAGCGGTTCAATTTTCGCAGCTGACCGCGCAGCACATCCCGCAACAGCACCCGGTAGCCACTTCCGCGCTGCTGACGGCATTCTTCCGGGGAGAGATATGTATACCCCATGGCCTGCAGCAGTTCCAGCGCAGGCTTTTTGCTGATGTTGGCTTCGGAGTAAATGGATTTATCGAGGTTCATGGTGACCTCCTTATTGTTCAGAAATCCCATAAAAGACACTGTTTCCTGATTCAGGGGACCGGTCAAGCGGAATGCAGCTGCGCTTTACCCTGCCCTCTATGCACAGTTCTTCCAACGCCTTGAGAACTTCCATTTCGGGCAGATCAAGCGCCGCTGCACATCCGTGGACGCTCGACCAATTTTCCTTATCATTTAAGTACTGGTACACGTTTTCCTTTACTTCATCAAACTTCTCGTCCGCACTCATATTTTCACTCTCACTTTCCCGGTCAGCAGCAACTGCATCAGCGCTTTTTTCTTTTGCTTCTCAGCCTCAATAGACTTTTGGAGCAGGTCAATTTCATGGTCAGTCAGTTCGAATACTTTTGCAATTCTTGATTGTGTGGCTTCATCCATAGGAAAGAAAATTTTATTTTCTAAAAAAGCACTGTTGGAAATTGCAATTGTGTTTTTAGCACCTTTTTGCACAATGGGAGTTAAATAGTTCTTTGTATTAATGGTACTTTCAAAATAAATGTTCAGCAAATAGCCTGTGCTAAACGATATCGGTTTATAAATTCCGTATAATGGGGAAATTGCCACATTTTCGCGCATACGGTTTTGCTTAATAATCCCAAGAGAAAAATCTCCTGTTGGGCTTCTTGTGTAAATAATATCACCATAGTGCGCTACTCCGTAATTTGACGTATCTGCGGCTGCATAGCTTCTTCCAAGATGTTCGATTTGATCCACAACACCTTTTGAAACCGCTACTGAACAAATTCTGTGATTCTGCTCTACATTTTTTTCATTTCGTTCAATAAGCAGTTCCTTCAATTTTACTGACGCCCATTCTCCATTAACGTCTGGCAACCGGAGTTTCCCGGTCAACAACTGCTGCATCAGATATTTTTTCTGCTGCTGTTTTTGAGCAAGGAGCTTTTCTTTCAGCTCAATTACTTTGTCCTGTGTGGAAAGGATAGTAGCGATTTTTTGCTGCTCGGGAAGAGGAGGTAATGTAATTTTACTTTTTAGAAAACGTTCCTGCCCTAAAGTTCGGTTCCGTCCAGCCCCACCGGGAGATGCCGCTTCCAGAATATCTGTTCCTCTCTTAGTTAGAAAATAATAAATCAGGTAATCAATATCTACCAAATCATTCTTCGGGCGATACATTGGAAAACGGTGGGAGCCAATCATACCAATTTCATTTTCAGTCGTTTTTGTGATCGCCTGTTCCCATGCAAACACTACATTAAGAATGAAGCAATTTGGCTGAATCCAGAAAACTTGTTTGTTTCCAAGAGCCTTTCCCAAAACTGGTTCTTTATAAAATAAGCCCTTTCCATGAGAGCGAATACCAATCTGGACATATTCTTTATCCGGTTCGACGTTAACAGGAACTTCAACGCGTTCGAGGATATCACGAAATAAATAGGTGTTTTGATGTTTCATATTCATTTACAATAGGCAAAAAGGCCTTTTAATGTCTCAATTTCTTCCTTCAGATGCACAAAGATCTTTCTCTGTTTATCCACGTCCAAATTGCAAATATAATCACAGCATTTCATTTTTTGAAATTCTGTAATTACTTTTGTTCCGCCATAATCATCAACGGATTCTTTTTGAATTCTAAATTGATTCAAATCCACATCATCTAAAACGAGTGCATTTTCAATGCCAACTTTCATTCCTCTTGAATTTTCATATTGGGGCATGGAAGTGACAATCACATTGTTCTGAGAATCCGTTTTTTTCTTGGTATCACTATCCAAAAGTGCAATGTTGACAAAAGGAAGATTCTGCGCAATTAAGAATTGAACTGCTCGGTTAATACTATCCTTTCCTGTATTTACTTCTTGTCCATTAGCAACCAATCCACCTAAACTGAAATGGCAAATCTATGTCAAATATTTCAGCTGTTTTTCTAAAATATTTTTCATCAGTTCGTCCTTCCAGATACACCGTTGGATTCCCTGAATCAAAGTCATGAATCTCAAATGCGTCCTGCACTGCTTCAACAGACGAACATTTATAATATGCTGGTTTATCTTTGACCACAATTTTTCCATTAGAATCTCTCGCAAGAACAATGACCTTATCGTTCTTGCGATTTTCATTATGAATTATAAAAGGCGAATGGGTAACGGCGAAGATTTGTGACGTTTGTTTTCCAGATTCATCTGTGAAAATCCCTTTGTAGTAGTCCATCACTTTCATCTGCCATTTTGGATGCAGGCTGATTTCAGGCTCATCAATAAAAACAAATGCTCCATTCATTGCATTTGCATCTTTCAAAAGGAAGCATCCTCGATATACAATTTGCTTTTCACCGGAACTTAACGCATCAATAGGAATATTATGCCCACTTTTCGAAAAGAGAATTTCCTTGTGTCCATCGACATTTTCAATTCGATCGTATTCTAAATTGTCAAACATTCCGGCAAACGCTTTTGTAAAACGAGGAATTCTTTCTGATATGACCATCTTATCCGTATTCGCTCCAAAATTATGCTTGACCCAATATGCGATATCAGCATCATCTAGAGCCTGAATATCAATAAGGAGCTGCTTGATTTCTGTTGGGAGATTATTGGAAGACCTTCGACTTTCTATCTTTTGGTCCAAAGCTAAGCTGGTGACATTGGAAAGATCGTTGGAATGAAAATTAATATCGACATCGGAAAAAATTCCATGAAAATTGTATGTCCGTTTGAAATTATCAGAACCAATATAGTATCCCGATTTTGTTGAATCAAACACGTATATTAAATTATTTCTTTCATCTCGACGATATTGAAGAACCTCTATTCCTTCAGTCCGTTCGATTTCCAAATTCAATTCTATCTTAGTGTTGTATGCTGACAGTTCATATAATGCATTCAAAATTGTGCTTTTCCCAACGCCGTTTTCACCTGCAAAAATCACAGTGTCAACTGCATGTCCACTAGCGTCACAGAAATCCAAGGTTAAACCTCCTAAGATTGGATGGTTTATGAATTCAACTTTTCGAATTTTGAACATTGTGTCCTCCCTTACAACCCCAACTCATCCAGATACTTTTTCATCTGCTCCTGTACCTGCACCAGCTCAGCTTCGATATCCGCAATATTTTTCTTCACCGCCTGAATATCCACCGGAGCTTCCTCTTCAAAAGTATCTACATAGCGGGGAATGTTCAGATTGTAGTCGTTCTCTCGGATTTCATCCAGCGTTGCACGATAGCTGTATTTTGGCATGGTTTCACGCTTTTTGTAGGTATCCACAATTTTCTGGATGTCCGTATCTCGCAGAAGGTTCTGATTCTTGCCTTTCTCGAAGTTACCCTCTGCAGAAGCGTCGATGAACAGAACATTATCGACACCTCGGCTAATGCGATCCCTGCGGAACACCAGAATGCAGGCCGGAATACCCG
>CABSEO010000094.1 GCA_902476665.1 uncultured Emergencia sp. | reverse complement strand
CCAGATCGAGCTGACCAAACAGGGTCTTTTTATTGCTGAAAAGACCTATGAAAAGCACAATATCATAGCCCGTGCCCTCATGTCTTTGGGAGTGGATGAAAAGACAGCCTATGAAGATTCCTGTCGTATTGAGCATTGCATCAGTGATGACAGTTTTGCCGCAATCAAGAAATGGTATCTTGGAGGCAAGGAAAAACAGGACAACGAGAAGTAAAAAGCAAGAAATACTGAAAGCAGCTGTTTCCTATAATAAAAATCCCAAATCGTCATATCAGATTTTGCTGTTGACACAAGCGCAACCTTGTGCCGTCAGAATTCTGATATCCGACTTGGGATTTTCTGTTTCTACAGTTCTGCAGCCAGTCTGTTCATCTCTTCGCTTTCAAATTCCTCGATAGTTCCCTCATCGCAGGCCTTTGCAACGCGGCTGTCAAGAGGCAGTTTCGCCACATTCGGTACGCCGTATCTGGCGGCTATCTCCTCAATATGACTTTCCCCGAAAATACTGTGATTTTGTCCGCAGTCAGGACATTTGAAGTAAGACATGTTTTCTACAATGCCCAGAACCGGGATTTCCATCAGTTCAGCCATCTTTACAGCTTTTTCCACAATCATGCCGACAAGTTCCTGCGGGGATGTGACGATAATAATACCGTCTACAGGCAAACTCTGGTATACAGTGAGAGCCACATCACCCGTTCCCGGCGGCATATCCACCAGCATCACATCTATATCGCCCCAGGCAACATCGCTCCAGAACTGTTCGATGACTCCACCCAGAATCGGGCCTCTCCATACGACAGGATCTGTCTCGTTTTCCAGAAGCAGATTAATAGACATTGCCTTAATTCCGCTCTTTGTTACAGATGGAAGCAGCATTTCATCGTTGCCCATAGCCTTGTCAGAAAGTCCGAAGGCCTTCGGGATGGACGGGCCTGTAATATCAGCATCCAGTACAGCTACATTTTTGCCCTGTTTTCTCAGTGCCGAAGCCAGCATGGAGGTCACAGAGGACTTTCCTACACCGCCCTTTCCGCTTACAACCCCGATTACCTTCCTGACATCAGAAAGCTGATTCATCGGTGCTTTCTTTATGCCCGGATCTTCTTGTCTTTCCGCGCAGCTTGCACTGCAGCTTCCGCAATCATGATTACAGTCACTCATTGTTCTACACTCCTTATATTCATATACTTGATATATTAACATATTCCCAGATTCTTAAACAGGAATATCCATAAAAACATGGTAAAGCAGGCAAAGGCTGTGGTAAAGATGACAATGCTGCCCGCCAGCTGACCGTCACTGTCCATGGACTCGGCCATAGTAAAAGATGACACTGCCGTAGGTGCAGAAAACATGGCGATAAGCGTGACAAATTCCACATCACGGAATCCTAAGGCTGCCGCCGTAAAAAGACCCGCGGCCGGAATCACAATCAGCCTCCCTGCCACTACCATTATAAGCTGTCTGCTGCTTTTTCCGATACTGTTGAAATCGATAGAAGCGCCCAGAATCACCAGTGCCAGCGGCGTTGCCACCGCAGCCATTTCTTCTGCCGCCGTTTCCAGTACGTCAGGCAACTTTATGCCGAACACTGCGGTGACAAGACCCGCCACAGCACCCAGAATCAAAGGATTCGTCAGGATCTTTTTCACCACATTTCCAATCTGCGGCCTTTCTCCTCGAAACGCTTCCAGCGTAATCACGGCAAGGACATTATACAGCGGTACAATCACTGCTACCATCATAGCGGTTACCCCGATATTTCCATTTCCAAACAGATTGGATACAACCGGAATTCCCATAATAACAAAATTGCTTCGAAACAGCCCCTGAATCATGGCCCCTCTGCGTCTCTGATTCTTTTCCACTGCCATCACAACAACGACCGACAGGATAAAGATCAGAAGAATTGCCGTCACGCCGAAGACAATGAGCCTTCCGTTGACAGAATCTGCAATATCGGTTCCATACAGGTTGTGAAACATCAGAAGAGGAAAAAACACCACAAAGACCATGTGATTCAGCTTTTTAATCTCTTCCGGCTCCATCAGCTTTTTCTCTTTGACTGCAAAGCCAATGACCATGAGAATAAACATGGGCAGCACAGCTTCCAGAGAAACAATAAAATTACTCAGCACGAAACCGGCCCCCTTTTATTCATTTATAAAAAGGACAGCTGGCACACTCTGGCCGTTTCGGTTTTTCAGGATCGCAGTAAAGAGGAAAAAGTCGAAGATCGTGACTCAGTTTGTCACCCATCAGTGATTTCAGAGCGGCAATCTGGCAGAGGGTTCCCACAAACTCTGTGGTCGTGCCTGACTTGATCTTGCGCATAGTTTCTCTATACACTTTCGCCATATCACGTTCATAATATTCTTCCTTGTCCTCAAAAAACTCTGTAAACTGCGGAAGCTCTACAGGATTGAACACAGGACAGTACAAAATGCAGTTATTGCACTTCTGACATCCATCCTCATTGATCATCGGCCGCTTATGACCCTTTTCATCACGGGTCATTTTAATACAGGCGTATTTACATCCTACAATACAGGCTTCGCAACCGTTACAGCCTTTCACTCTATCTAAAATCTGCATAGCAAATCTTCCTCCTTGCTCTATGGTTTTGCATCATATTCACAAGCTATATTCTAGCACACAAATGCTGAAAATTAAAGCATACAAAAAAGTTTCTAAAATTTCAAAAAAGACTTGCTTTTTGTGGTGAATTGTATTACTATTAATACAACAAAAGAAAATACATTATCTTTCAGATAGAAGTTATAGTGTATCAGTCTTATGGAATATTCAGAAAGGAAGCGAAAGTTATGACAAGACGCTGTTTAGGACCGGGAGACTCTCAGCGGGCGTGGCTTTCAGCTTGCAGAATCTAATCTACACGGACAGAAATTCAACGAGTAATTACTGACAGGCAGAGGGGAAAGACCCGCCTTGTAAATTACTGTCAGCAGAGTAGATAGCAGAGATTCTGATAAGCGGAAAGCCTGCCGGAATTATTGGTTATCACTCTATATAGTTACATTTCATATAGATACCATTGAAATTTTAATATCCCAATTTAATACACAAAACTCCAAAAGCACCGATTTCCTTATTCATCGGTGCTTTGCTTTGTGCCGTTTTTCTGTAGATTGATACCACCCTTACTCTCTGCAGCTGCCGCGCTACTGTTTTCCCAGCAGATCGTCGATAGAAAGCTGCCATCGAATCCAGCTTTCCTGTTCAGCTGATTTGATGATATCGCCATCCATAAAATCTCCGATAAGAAAAGGAGAAAAAGGGTCATGCTCTTTCATATTGTATTCCACTGTTTCCCTGTCATAATTGGCATAGCAGTACAGGCATCCGTGTCCGCAGGTGTTGTAGACACCGATATCACTCCCCAGTATGCAGCTGCAGCCCTCTCTGGTTTTAGAAGAAGCCGGCGGATCAATGGGAAAACCTATAGCCTGCTCCAGTACTTTTGCTGACTGACATCCTCTGCAGTCAGCCCCTGCCGGTTCAAGCTCATCCCCTTCCCCGCAGGGAGTCAGTCTCATCCCGCAGCGGGCAGCTATATCTATAAAAGCCTTTCCCAGAGCCATCCGTTCTTCCTTTCTGACCGTTCTTGCCTCCGGAAAGTTCCGCTTTGTCTTGTCATAAAGGTCGATAAAGCTGATGACGCACTGTTCTGTATATCCCTTCAAAGCCTCTGCTATCTTCTCAAATGCCTGCAGATGAAAATCCACCGTGTACTTTTCAGAAATAAAAACAGGATCATACCGCCAGCTCACACAGTTTACGCCTACAAGGCCGGAAAGCCGGCGAAAAGACTCTATTACCGTTTCCGAAGATGGCACATAAGGTTCAATGTCTCTGCCGTAAGGAGTAATGGTCACTGACCAGAACTGGCGAAAATCCTTCAGAAGTTCCATCTGTGACAGCATAGGCGCAGGATTTTTGGTACAGAAAGCAATGCAGTCCACCACCTCCGGATCCAGGAGATAGCGAGTCACCTGCTGAGGATTATATGGATTTCTGGCAAGGACATAGCCCTCTCTGATGCGACGGTAAAACCACTTGCTGTAAAAAGCGGGTATATCTGTTCGGTTTCCTGTATTTAATATCATCGATTCACAATCTTTCCTATATTCTTAAGCTGTATGGAAATAGTCCCGTCAGGATTATTGATAAACTCCACATAACGACTGTTTTCCAGATATTCAGTAGGAATCTTGATTTCGATTCCGGTATCTGTTTTGATCTTATGACTGCGGATACTTTTGACAACTTTAGGATTCTCCACAGACATCTTTGCAGGCATGTCTGCCTCCATGGCCTTCTGCCTGAAAGTCTTTTTCATGACCTCATTATCGCAAAAGACCTCTTCACCCAAATCAGAAGGAGTAAAAGGGACATTCTGTTCTGCATTTTCAATGATACAGCTTTTCGCTCTGCTGACTGCCACTGCAGAATTACTCCCATATTCCTCCGCTACCTCACTGACAATTTTCTTGACAAGCCGGACAGTTTCTCTGGCAGACTGGCCACATATGCACTGGAGCACCTTATCAGGCAGAACCATAATCTCCTCTCCGTTAATGGAACGCTTTTTATCACAGAGCTGCACCTCCATGGAGTGAAGATCAATAATCGCGTAGCATGGAATCTTCTGACTGGTGTTTGGAAGCAGGGTAAAATAACGGATAATCCTGTTGAAAGCGCCCTCTTCTCCATTTTCCACCTGATGCGTATAAGCAATTTTGTTAGGCAGCAGCAAAAGACCCACATACTCTCTGCTCTCGTCGCTGAACTGACACACCAGAAAATCCATGGACTCAGGCTCATCAGCTCTGGAAATCTCATCATAAAGCAGATTTCCCGCAGCTGCAGAAAACTCGGTAAACTGGATGCTGCCTGCCAGATAGCGTTCCAGGGTCTGCTTCAGTATACTGAAATCCTGAAACTCTCCTTTTTTCTTCGCCCCGTCATCCATAATACGGGCAAGATGTTTTTCAATAAACTCTCCCGTGCCGTAATCGCTGATATCCAGTTCCTTCTGTGAAAAGACGCAGATATCAGAGTTAAAATCCAGAATATGTAAAATGGCTTTTCTGATAATCATATTTTTCTCCTGTTTTCCTTAAAAGACAGCCTTCCCGCACCTGACGGCACGAAAAGGCTGCCTGCATATCATCGGATCAAATTACTCCGCCTTTGCAAACTCTGTATAGATGGCCTGCACAGCCGCAACATAGTCCGCACCGTCCACACCTGCCATCAGACTAATCTTCTGTGCGCCATGGTCGATGAGCTTTACGTTGATGCCGCGTTTTGCAAGAGCGCTGAGAACTTTCACGGCAATGGCTGGAGAAGTGCCCAGCTCCCGTCCCACCACGGCAATCATAGCCACATCCCTGGTGACGGTGATATTACCCGACGGAACTTTTGCCCAGATTTCCTCCTGCAGCTCTGCTTCGCAGTCCTTCACATCAGATTCATGAACGATAATGTTCAGCGAATCGATGCCTGACAGAATATTTTTCACCGCAATGCCTCTTTCCGCAAAAATATCCAGTATCTCGGCACGAAGCTGAGGCTGCTCATTCATCCTGTCTCTCTCCACCAGAATCGTGGTATAGCCTGTTTTCCCTGAAATGCCTGAAACAGACAGGTTGGATGGATAATAGTCCGCATTCTTTACGATCAGCGTTCCGTTATCCTCAGGTCTGTTGGTGTTTCTGATGTTAATAGGAATCTCCAGCTTCACCACAGGGAAAATCGTATCTTCGTGCATTACCGCAGCTCCCATGTAAGAGAGTTCCCTCAGTTCTTTGTACGTAATAACAGACACAGTCAGCGGATTATCCACAATTCTCGGATCAGCCATCAGAAGTCCCGATACGTCGGTCCAGTTCTCATAAATGTCTGCTCCTGCAACAGCTGCCACAATGGCACCTGTAATATCAGAACCGCCCCTGCTGAAGGTTCTGATGGAACCGTCAGGCATCGTTCCGTAAAATCCCGGGATCACAGCACCGCCGCTGTCCTTCATGATCTTTCCCAGATGATTTCTGGTTGTTTCTTCATCATATTTTCCCTGACTGTCCAGGAAAATACTGCCCTGAGCATCAATGAAATCATAACCGGTAAAGGCTGCCAGAATCTTCGCATTGAGATACTCTCCACGGCTGATGATATAGTCTCTGCGGGTTTCATCTCCCAGTGCCTTTCTGATCTCAGCAAACTCTGCATCAACATCCATCTTTACCCCAAGCCCTCTGACCAGAACCTTGTAACGTGACTGGATCTTGGACAGAATCTCTTCCGCCGCCCCGGCTTTTGCACCGGCGCAGGCGATGAGCAGATCGGTCACCTTCTCGTCAGTGTCAGAACGTTTGCCCGGAGCAGAAACCACAATATACTTTCTTGCGGGATCTTCTGCAATGATGGCTGCACATTTTTTAAAGTGCTCCGCATCGGCCAGAGATGTACCGCCAAACTTGGCCGCCTTGCAGTCCACTTTCTTGCGGAAAATATCGGCCAGAGAATCATCGCGAATCTGGCTGATATCATACTGGGTAGTCTGATAAACGAAGTAGTTGAGCCAGTTGCTGTACAGCAGGTTGGCACAGGATCTCCACCTTACCACAGGCTCCCGGCTGTCATCATCATCAGGAAAATAGTTGCACGGAATCTCAGGATTGATTCCCGCCTTTTTATCCCTTTCGTACTCCTTCTGGAGAGTATCGGGATCGTACTCGGAATGTCCCATGATAAAGATTTGTCTGTCATTTTCAGACTTGATAGCATAGATCCCGGCCTCTTCTGAGGAAGAGATAATCTTCAGTTCAGGCACAGCCTCTACGTCCTCCCTGTCCACTGTGGTATTTCTGGAATGAGGCACATAAAACTCGTCGTCAAATCCGCGGAACAGCATCCCTCTCTTGTAGTCAAGGGTATGTCTGTACACACCGGAAAGCTTTTTCGGCAGTTTTCTCTTCTGTATGCCGTAATGATAGTAAAGTCCCGCCTGCGCACCCCAGCAGATATGAAAAGTACTGTGGACATGACGCTTGGACCATTCCATGATCTCGCAGAGCTCGTCCCAGTATTCCACCTCTTCAAACTCCAGAAGCTCCACCGGTGCCCCTGTGATGATCATGCCGTCATAATATTTGTGCTTAATCTGATCAAAGGTCTTATAAAAGGCGATCATGTGCTC
>CABSEO010000093.1 GCA_902476665.1 uncultured Emergencia sp. | reverse complement strand
AGTATACTGCGTCTGCACCATAAAGGACAGCGGTCTTCAGCTTTTCCAAATCACCTGCAGGTGCCAGAAGTTCAAACTGTTCTCTGTTCATGTTCTCCTCTGTATATAGTTACAGCAAGTCCGTCACCAACAGCTAAAAGGGAGGTCTCCAGAGACGGATCTCTGCTGATATAATCTACATATTCTCTCATTTTTCTAATATTGGTTTTATGTTTTTTCTGTGTATCATATTCATCTGAACAAGTCATGGCTTTCTGCAGAATATTATCAGAGACAATCAGGGTTCCTTCTCTGCAGACCGTAAGGGTAGCGTCAAGAAACCGTCTGTAATGACTCTTTGCCGCATCAATAAATACAAAGTCAAAGCCGACTGTACCCTGATCTTTCAATTTTTCAATCTGCTCCTGCCCGTCTCCCAGAAGACAGTGAATCTGCGAAGTTTTTCCCGCTGCCTCAATATTGTTTTTCGCCGCTGAAAAAGCAGTCTCATCTTTTTCGATAGTAAAAATTTCAGCTTCAGGACATCGCTCGGCATAATAAAGTGCAGAATATCCGATAGCAGTACCGATTTCCAGAATCTTTGAAGGACGATACAAGGTCAGAAGAAGATTGAGACAGGTTTCTGTTTCTTTCAGAATAATAGGAACCCTGTCCTTTTCTCCCATTTCACGAAGAAATGCCAATTCTTCAGACAGCGGCCGATAAAAGCCGTTACCAGGTCATTTGTAATATTCATGAAACCACCTTATATTTTGTTACAGAGATTAATACCACATATTGTCACTGACAGTTTTTTCGTGTTCTTCAAGGGTTTTGGAAAAGATAACCTCACCCTCCTCCGTGGCGAAAAAATACAGATAATCAGATTTTTCATAATGCAGCACATCATCCATCGTCGGTGCGGACGGAGAGCAGACAGGTCCTACAGGCAGACCGGAATGCTTATATGTATTATACTTTGAATCCACTTCAAGGTCGTCATAAGTAACGTCCACCCGTTTTTCCTGTAAGGCATAGAGAACCGTAATATCACTCTGTAAAAGCATATCCTTTTTGAGACGATTGATAAAGACCCCTGCAATGGCTGGCCTGTCTTCTTCAAAGAGAGATTCATTTTCTACAATAGAAGACAAAGTCAGGAACTCATGCACTGTCATATTCATTTTTTCGATCTCTTCTTTTTTTTCTGTTAAAACCTGATCTGTCATATCCAGCAGCATTTCTGTCACGTCTTCCATCGTCGGATTTTCACTGGTGACAAAATATGTTTCAGGATAAAGATAACCTTCCAGCGGATACATGATTCCATCAGCCAGAATTTCATCTGTTAAGAACCAGTATTTCTCTATGAGTTCGTTCAGATAAGATCTGTCATTCCACTTGGCCAGCAGTTCCTCCGCAGAAAAAGGAAGTTCTTCGCAGATGGCCTCTGCAGCCTGAACAGCCGTTGCTCCTTCAATTATCGTGAAGGCGTTCTTGGAAAGATAAGAAAAATCACCGCTGTTGATAGCACCCATAATTTCACGCAGATCCATATCTCTGGTAAAAATATAACTGTTGGCCTGCAGGCTGTCATAACCGCCCAGACGAACATGGATTTTTGCAGCCAGCTTATTTTTTATCAGCCCGTTTTCGTCCAGAATATCCACAATGGCAGAAGCTCCGCTTCCCTGTGGAATGGATACAGTGACAGGCTCATCATTTCCTGATTCAGGTGCCCCCAGTCCTGATTGATAGAAGATGACTCCTCCTAATACAATGACTGCTGCAATGATAATCCCTGCTATAACGATTTTCTTGTTAATTCCAGTTCTCTTATCCTTCTCCACTTCCTACCTCTTTTCTGCTGCAACCAAAAACTACAAAGGAAGGGACGAAATTCCGTCCCTTCGTCAAATACTCTTATTCTTTGGATCTGCCCAGATATTCGCCTGATCTGGTATCAATCTGGATTTTTTCTCCTTCTTCAATGAAGATAGGTACCTGAATCACTGCACCGGTCTCAACTGTAGCGGCTTTAGTAACGTTCGTTGCCGTATTACCCTTTACGCCCGGCTCTGTTTCTGTCACTACCAGATCCACAAAGTTCGGAGCCTCTACAATGAACGGTTCACCCTTGTAAAACTTCAGTGTTGCTTCATCATTTTCTCTCATATACTTGATAGCGTCTTCTACCATGTCATATGCCACCGGCACCTGTTCATAAGTTTCCTGATCCATAAAATAGTACAGATCTCCATCATTATAAAGGTACTGCATCTTCTTGGTCTCAATGATGGCTTCTTCAAATTTATCATCAGGATTGAATGCTTCTTCTCTGGTTGCCCCTGTAATGATGTTCTTATATTTAGTTCTGACAAAAGCCGCACCTTTGCCTGGTTTTACATGCATAAAGTCAAGCACTACATGAGGTTCGCCATTAATCTGAAACGTCCTGCCTTTTCTAAAATCACTTGCGTAAATCATTGGTCTATTCTCACTTTCCTCTTAAAATTTTGATTCAAAAAACTTCTGCAATTATTATATCAGATTTGCTGCCCGTTGCCAAGTCCCATTACTTCACCCAGAATCTTATATACATCGTTCATCATCAGTGAAAAACGCATTTCTGCCTGCATATACTGTGCTGCCATAGGATCCTTCATAATGATCTGATAAAGCTCCTGCACAGACTGCATCATGTCTGCTGCAGCATTTTCACCCATCATCTGTTTTGCCTGCATCTCAAACTGCTTGGACTGAAAATCCTTTATCATGGCTGAGAGACTTTCATTCTGATCTATCACTTTTTTCAGCTGATCATACTGTTTGAACTCTTCGGATTCTTTAATTGCCTTGGCCAGTCCATGGGCCTGATCATATACATTCATATTCTTACCTCGCTTATACGTCTAAAAATATCGGAAGAATAATCGGGCTTCTCTTTGTCTTCTTAAAGATAAACTTTCTGAGTTCTTCCCTTACATTATTTTTAATGGCATTCCAGTCTTTGCTGCAGTTTTCTGTCAGCGTTTCCTCAAGAGCCTGTCGTGCGATAGCTCTGGCGTCATTAATCAGATCTTCATTTTCTCTGACGTAGACAAAACCTCTAGACACGATATCAGGTCCGGAAATGATTTCTCCGCTGCTTCTGTCAATGGCAGCAACAACAATAATAAGGCCGGATTCAGAAAGCAGTTTTCTGTCTCGGAGCACAATATTTCCAATATCACCTACACCCAGACCATCTACCAGAATATCCTCTGCACTGACCACATTCTGGAATCTGGTAGCGCTTCTCTTGTCTACTGTCAGCTGATCACCATTGGACAGAATAAAAATTCTGTTCTTGTTCATACCAATAGACTCTGCCAGATTTGCATGCTGTACCAGATGTCTGTATTCACCGTGAACAGGCATAAAATACTTCGGTTTGATCAGCGTGTGAATCAGCTTCAGTTCTTCCTGACAGGCGTGACCCGAAACATGAATATCGGCTATATCATTGTAGATAACTTCTACTTCTTTTTCATAAAGTCTGTTAACAACACTTGAAACTGTCTTCTCATTACCCGGTACAGGAGTGGATGAAAGAATCACCATGGCTCCTGTTTTCAGCTTCACATTTCGGTGTTCATTATTGGCCATCCGTGATAAAGCCGACATTGGCTCACCCTGACTGCCAGTCGTAATAATAACAAGTTCATCATCGGGAATATTTTTTGTCTTATTCAGATCCACATAAGATCCTGCAGGAAAATGCAGATAACCCAACTCTGAAGCAAAAGTCACCCCAGTATCCATACTTCTTCCCGACACAGCTACTTTTCGTCCATATTTGACAGCCAGCTCCACGATTTTCTGAACTCTGTGCACATTTGAGGAGAAGGTGGCAATAATGATTCTGTTCTTTGCTTCTCTGAAAATGCCGTCCAGAGTCTGACCTACCACTTTTTCTGAAGCAGTATAACCCTTTCGCAGTACATTGGTACTGTCAGCCAGCATCAGATCCACGCCACGTCTGCCAATTTCAGCAAATTTAGCCAAATCGATAGGTTCACCGTCAATAGGCGTATAATCAATTTTAAAATCGCCTGTATGAAACAGCGTTGCTGCCGGTGTCTGAATATACAGGCAGATAGCATCAGCAATAGAATGGGTAGTTCTGATAGCTTCCACCTTAAATTCGCCTACTTTGAACTTTTCTCCCGCTTTAATGTAGTTGAATTTTGCTTTGAGCCCGTGTTCCTTCAGTTTATTCTCTATGAGACCAAGGGTCAGCCTGGTCCCATAGATAGGAACATTTACTTGTTTCAGCAGGTATGGCACTGCTCCGATATGGTCTTCATGACCGTGAGTAATCACCATGCCTACAATCTTCTTTGCATTTTTTACCAGATAACTGAAATCGGGAATCACTACATCAATACCGTACATTTCGTCTTCCGGAAAAGACATTCCACAGTCGATCAGCAGTATCTGATCCTTATATTCCAAAACTGTAAGATTCTTTCCGATTTCATTGAGACCTCCGATAGGAATAACTTTCAGATTCTCTGCCTTTTTCGTCTGTCTGGCAGGCTTCACATTCTTCATGACAGCACTGCGGCCGGATCCCTTTTTCGGACTCCTTGTCTTTAACGGCAGAGCCTCTTTATTCTGGGGTCTCTTGGCAGCCACCTTTTTGACGGATGGCTTTTTACTGTTGTAATCTCTCATGTTCTCCCCTTTACTTAATAACGATATTTATCAGTTTATTAGGGACAGCGATGACCTTGACTACGTTCTGACCCTCTGTCAATGCTTTTACCTTATCGCTTGAAAGAGCAGTCTTTTCCAGTTCCTCTTTAGATAAATTGTTTGCAACGTTTAATTTTTCTTTCAGTTTGCCGTTCACCTGTACGACAATCTCTACAGTATCTCTAACCAGAGCAGATTCTTCATAAGCCGGCCACGGCACGTTTGTCAAAGTTTCGCTGTGACCCATCTGCTGCCACATTTCCTCACAGATATGCGGCGTGAACGGAGCTAAAATGGTAACCAGCGTGTCAATGGCATGTTTCATAAAGGCCTGGTTTGCATCTTTCAATTCTTTATATCTGTACAGCTCGTTAACAAGCTCCATAATAGAACTGATCGCTGTATTGAAGCTGAATCTTCCCCCAACGTCATCGGTTACCTTCTTAATCGTAGTATTGAGGACATAATTCAGTTCTTTATCTGCATCTGTCTTGATTTCATATGCAGTATCGCCACCTTCCCATTTCTGATGGAAATCATAAACCAGACGATATACACGGTTCAGGAATCTATAACTTCCTTCCACCCCTGCATCAGACCAGTCCAGTTCTCTCTCCGGTGGTGCTGCAAACAGAATAAACAGTCTTGCAGTATCTGCACCATATTTATTAATAATCTCCTCAGGGCTTACAACATTGCCCAGAGATTTGCTCATCTTCTTGCCGTCCTTGTTTACCATACCCTGGGTCAGCAGGTTCTTGAACGGCTCTTCCTGGCTTACAAGCCCCAGATCATACAGAGCCATCTGGAAGAAACGTGAATACATCAGATGCAGAATAGCATGTTCCACACCGCCGATGTACTGATCCACATCCATCCAGTAGTCTGTTTTATCCTTGGAAAAGGCTTCTTTATCATTTTTAGGATCACAGTATCTGAGGAAATACCAGGAAGAATCCAGGAAAGTATCCATGGTATCCATTTCTCTCTTCGCCTTTTTACCGCATCTTGGACAGGTACATTCAGCAAAAGTTTTAGAAGTGGTCAGAGGAGACTCTCCCTTTCCAGTAAATTCAACATCAGTCGGAAGAAGTACAGGCAGATTTTCCTCTTTTTCAGGTACCCATCCGCAGTCGTCACAGTAAATCATCGGAATCGGTGTTCCCCAGTATCTCTGTCTGGAGATCAGCCAGTCACGAAGTCTGTAGTTAACGGTCTTCTTTCCTATCCCCTCTTCTTCCAGCCACTTAATAACAGCCGCAATGGCATCCTTGTTATTCATGCCGTCAAATTTGCCGGAATTGATCATGGTTCCTTCTGCCGCAAAGGCTTCTGTCAGGTTGTGTACGTCAATGGACGGATCTTCTGAGTTGACAACAGGAATAATCTCCAGATCAAATTTCTTTGCAAAATCAAAGTCTCTCTGGTCATGGGCAGGAACCGCCATGATAGCACCTGTTCCGTATCCCATCAGAACATAGTCAGAAATAAAGATTGGAACTTTTTTACCGTTAACAGGGTTTACTGCATATTTCCCAATAAACACACCTGTTTTCTCATTGGCAGTAGAAGTTCTTTCAATGTCGTTCATATGCTCTACCTTATCCAGATAGGCTAAAACGGCTTCTTCATATTCAGTTCCTTTCACCATTTCCATCACATACGGATGTTCTGGTGCCATAACCATGTAGGTTACGCCAAAGAGCGTGTCGGCTCTGGTTGTAAATACTTTCAGAACTTTATCGGTTTCATCGATAGGGAAATCAATCTCGGCACCGATGGACTTGCCAATCCAGTTTTTCTGCATGACTTTAACCTTGTTCGGCCAGCCTTCCAGTTTTTCCAGGTTGGAAAGAAGTCTGTCAGCATAGTCTGTGATTTTAAAGTACCACTGAGAAAGATTCTTTTTTCCCACCGGTGTTTTACATCTTTCACAGCAGCCGTCCACCACCTGTTCATTGGCAAGTACAGTCTGACAGCTCGGACACCAGTTTACAGGATTTTCCTTTTTATAGGCCAGTCCCTTATTGTAGAACTGAATGAAAATCCACTGCATCCACTTGTAGTAATCAGGATTACAGGTCTGCACTTCTCTGTCCCAGTCATAGGAAAGTCCCAGCTGAGCAAGCTGTGCCTCCATTTCATGAATGTTGTCCCAGGTCCATTTGCTTGGTTCCACACCATTTTTAATTGCCGCATTTTCCGCAGGCAGGCCAAAAGAGTCAAACCCCATAGGATGCAGCACATTATAACCCTGCATCGCCTTGCATCTTGCAATCACGTCGCCAATGGAATAGTTTCTCACATGCCCCATATGCAGCTTTCCGGAAGGATAAGGAAACATTTCAAGCACATAATATTTTTCCTTATTTTCATCCTCCACAGTTTTGAAGGAATTGTTATCTTTCCAGTATTTCTGCCATTTTGCTTCAATTTCTTTGAAATTATACTTCTCGTTCATTTCTTTTACTGCTCCTCCAAATCTAAAAAGATGCAGTCTCCCCAC
>CABSEO010000092.1 GCA_902476665.1 uncultured Emergencia sp. | reverse complement strand
TGACGGTAACCGCGCAGGCCTCTCACCTGCTTCCCTCTTAGCCTGCCCCGCACAAAATCCGGACGAGACAAGAACACAAGACTTATATTGATATATAGCAGTTACAGTATACCACAGGCATTCCACAAGCTCAAGCAGTAAATCTTACCTTTAGAGTCAGCAGGTACCCCCATACTGTAGTCCGCCTCTGCCAATCATCCGGCGCTTTTGACGCTCCGGCTTTTCTTTCCGGTTCCGAGAAGAGTCTTCCGTCATATTCTCCTGTTTCACAGATTTTATCTCTTCTATCGGCTTTTCTTTCCTGCCGCCGTCTCCGTCTGCCGGTGGCTCTTTCCGTCCGCCTTCAAAATCAAAGAATTTCTTTCCGTCCTCCACAAGATGGTTCAGACGCTCATATTCCTCCTGCAGAAGCTGTGTGCCTTTCTCTGTAATCCTGTAGATTTTTCTCCGGTTTTCCTCTGCAGTCTGCCGGATGATTCCTTCTTTTTCGAAACGTCCAAGGAGAGAATAGAGGGTGCCTGCTCCGATGGCCACACGGCCTTCGGTCAGTTCCTCCACCATCTGCATGATGCCGTAGCCGTGATTGTCACGAAGCAGAGACAGCAAAATATAATACATGGGTTCTGTCAGACTTTTCAGTTGTTCCCGAGCCATATTTTAAACCTCCCGTTTCTCATACAAAATGCCTGTTCACATGTTTTTCCTTAAAAAGAAAATTTATGCCTCCAAAATCAGAAAGACAAAGATGGCGAACCAGACCACGGACGCTGCTGCCAGCACTATGGTGACAGGCTTGTTTCTCCATGTACACCAGACTGCATCTGCAGCACCTGTACACAAAAGGTCCATCGTGTACGCTGCTGTTGCGGATATCTGGTCCCGAAACCATTGAGCATCACATAGACCCAGAGCAGACTCAGGGGGGGCAGACCATAGGATACAACACGATTTCCTGTATACAGCCCAGACTTCTTGCCGTTTTTTTTCTTACCGTAATTTCTTTTTGAAGCAAAACCCAGTGCAATCAGGTTACAGAGGGTCCGAAGGGGTTTCAGCGCAAGAAAAGTGAAAAGCATCACATATGGAATCAGCCGGGTAAAATAGGAACAGAAATACAGCACCGCCATCGCAATCACCACTATAAGAAGGATATACACGTAAGGGTTTATACTTCCGTAGCGTTCTTCATTGAGCCTGACCATTCTCTCAGTTCTGGACAGACTGTCGCTGTACATGGGCTTTATCTCTGCAGCAGCGGATGAGAAGACGCTGACATGGTCATCAATGTCGCAGACCTTCTCCCATCCGGCATCCTGGCAGAAGTGCTCAAAGTCTTCTCTGTCATGCCCCATGACATCCACGGCATATCTTGTATCTGCAGCAAGGGGACTCTTTTCAAAGCCTGCCCATCCGTTAAAACAACCCCGTGTGCTTTTTCTCACTCTTTTCAGCAGATATCCCTTCTCTGCCTGTCGGTTCAGATACCGCTCCGCCTCTTCGCAGTCATACTCCGAAAAAGGCCAGTATACAATTCTGCGCTTCATCACTTGCCTTCCTTTCCTGACCTGAAATCTACGCTGTTCTGTTTTATCTTCATAACTCTCTTTCAACACTATCAGGAAGCCACGCACTGCACAATCATCAGCACCATGCCGATAATCCAAAATGCAGTCAGTGCTTTTTTCCCTTTTTTCTCCTTCAGGACTTTTCTGCCTTCCCATGTCAGGGCTCCCAGTACTGCAGCCAGCAGTAACACCATATAACATGCGATGATTACAGACAGAATACCGTCAATGCGAAATTCCTCTCTGATGACCCAGACTATATTGAGAATCACCATCAATAATATGGATAGTCCTTCTGCAGTACTGATAAATCTCCATACATTCCCCCAGCGCCCATGCACTGTCTTCATCGGTCTGTCCAGCCGCAGTGCGATCTCGCTGCAAATCCAGAACCGGATCGCCCTCAAAAATAATAAAACCATACTGCCCAGCAATACACTTGCGCTAATCAGCCTCCCGGAAGATATCCAGTCTTCGCCCACAGCTTCCATGGACAAATCAAAATCCGAAAACCATCCGATCTTTATCATAAGCCAGATAAAGATTAAAGCAGTCAGTCCCAGCGACAGATCCTTCTTCCACAGCCCCTTTCGTATCTGCTGATACTCTACCCTCCAGTCTGTCTGTATCGGCGGAAGATCTCTTCTTGCGTCAGAAACAAACACGATCTGTCCCGGCGTCTCTGCAGCCGTATCCCATTCTAAATCCTTCGCGAACTGAATGTAAGCATCTTTTTCCTCGCGGTTCCCCTTAAACCCGTCGATGCTGTAACGAAGCCGCTGGGGCTGCAGCTTTTCAAAAAAGGCAAACAGTCCGAAATTCTGTTCTATTTCTTTAAGAATATAACCTTTTGCTGCCATTCTCTCCAGATATCTTTCCGCTGCCGAATAGTCCAGACTTCCAAACAGCCAGATCCTTCTGACGAATCTTCTCATCCCATACTCCTCCAAAACGCAAAGAAGTCTATATCAATATTCGATATATCTAATCTCAATATATCATTTTCAGTTGTAGATGTCAAGAACTTATGTCTTCTGAACCTGGAACTCCATACAAAAACCCCTGCAACAAAGACTCTTGTCACAGGGGTCAGATATTTAAGCTTATTTATAAGTTATACTAATTCTAAGAATACAACCTCAGCACAGTCGCCTCTTCTAGGTCCTAACTTCAGAATTCTTGTATATCCGCCGTTTCTGTCTGCATACTTCGGTGCGATTTCATCAAACAGCTTGCTTACTACGCTTTCGTCGTAAACATAAGACAGTACCTGTCTTCTTGCATGAAGATCACCGCGTTTTGCAAGAGTGATCAGCTTTTCAGCTTCTCTTCTTGCTTCTTTTGCTCTGCAGTCAGTGGTTGAGATTCTGCCTTCTCTGAACAGATCAGTCACCAGATTTCTCAGCATAGCTTTTCTATGAGCAGATGGTCTGCCCAGTTTTCTGTATCCTGGCATGTCAATTCTCCTTTCTAATGGTTCTTGATCCAATTTACGAAGTAAATTGATGGGAAGACCTTACGCTTTTATTTCCCAAATCTTTGATTTGGTGAAATAAATCGTGGGTCATTCTTAATCGTCACTTGGCTTGAGTCCAAGTCCGAGTTCTTCTAATTTTGCTTTGACTTCGTCAAGAGATTTCTTACCGAGGTTTCTAACCTTCATCATATCCTCTTCTGTGCGTTCAGTCAGTTCTTCAACAGTGTTGATAGCAGCTCTCTTCAGGCAATTGAAGGAACGAACGGAAAGTTCCAGTTCTTCAATGGTCATTTCAAGAGCCTTTTCTTTCTGATCTTCTTCCTTCTCAACCATAATCTCCATGCCATCAGTGGAGTCATCCAGCTGAATGAAGAGATTCAGATGTTCCTGCATGATCTTCGCACCAATGGACACGCCTTCTTCAGGAGTGATTGAGCCGTCTGTCCAGATTTCGAGATTCAGTCTGTCATAGTCAGTAACCTGACCTACTCGTGTATTCTCTACTGTATAGTTGACCTTCGTAACCGGAGTGTAGATAGAGTCAACCGGAATAACTGAAATCGGAGTACTTTCCGTCTTGTTCTGATCCGCAGGTACATAGCCGCGGCCTCTCGCAAGATTGATTTCCATCACCAGCGTTGCATTCTCCTCCAATGTTGCGATATGCAGATCCGGATTAAAGATCTCCATCTCAGCATCACCGATGATATCAGCTGCAGTCACATCTTTTGGTCCTACCGCATTGATGATGACACGCTTGGTGCTGTCGCCGTTCAGTCTTACAGCAAGCTTTTTCAAGTTCAATATGATTTCTGTTACATCTTCTTTGACACCTGGTATAGTTGAAAACTCATGAAGTATTCCGTCGATTTTTACGGACGTTACAGCCGCACCCGGCAGGGAACTGAGAAGAATTCTTCTCATACAGTTTCCCAGTGTTGTACCGTAACCTCTCTCCAGAGGTTCTACAACAAATTTGCCGTAGGTACCGTCTTCGTCTACAAATTTAGTTATTGTTGGTTTTTCGATTTCTATCACTAAAAACCCTCCTTCTTTTTCCAAGTAATACCGGTTTTACGCCGCTATATTATTTGGAGTACAATTCGACGATTAAGTGCTCAGCTACCGGAGTATCGATATCTTCTCTGGTAGGCAGAGCTACGATTTTACCTTCCAATTTTTCAACGTCTACTGTCATCCAAGAAGGTACAGTGATTGACATTTCCTTGATTTCCTTAAACTTAGGAGAGCTTGTGCTCTTT
This sequence comes from uncultured Emergencia sp., assembly GCA_902476665.1. GTDB lineage: Bacteria > Bacillota > Clostridia > Peptostreptococcales > Anaerovoracaceae > Senimuribacter. The sequence goes on along the minus strand of CABSEO010000092.1, from coordinate 2,976 downwards.
TCCTTTACTTTAATCACATCTCCTGCCTTCAGTTCCAGACCAGGAGCTGTTGCTTTCTTTCCGTTTACAGTGAAATGTCCGTGAACAACCAGCTGTCTTGCTTCTTTTCTGGAAGAAGCGAAGCCCAGTCTGTAAACTGCGTTGTCCAGTCTTGTCTCCAGTAAGATCAGTAAGTTTTCACCGGTCTTACCCTGTTTTCTTGCAGCCTTGTCAAATAAATTTCTGAACTGCTTTTCCTGCATTCCATAGAATCTCTTTGCCTTCTGCTTTTCTCTCAACTGTAAACCGTAATCAGAAGTCTTTTTTCTTGCCTGTCCGTGCTGTCCGGGAGCGTAATTTCTCTTTTCGAGTGCGCATTTGCCGCTGTAGCATCTTTCACCTTTTAAGAAAAGCTTCTGACCTTCTCTTCTGCATAATCTGCAGTTAGCGTCTGTATATCTTGCCATTTGTGATTACTCCTCCCTTCAATTAGACTCTTCTTCTCTTCGGCGGTCTGCAGCCGTTGTGCGGAATCGGTGTGATATCTTTAATCATAGTGATTTCAAGACCTGCAGCCTGAAGCGCTCTGATTGCGGCTTCTCTGCCGGAACCAGGACCTTTTACATAAACTTCTACAGTCTTTAAACCATGCTCCATAGCACCTTTGGTTGCTTCTTCTGCAGCCATCTGTGCAGCAAACGGAGTGGATTTTTTGGATCCCTTGAATCCCAGGGAACCGGCGCTGGACCAGGAAAGAGCATTTCCGTCCATATCTGTAAGAGTTACTAAAGTGTTGTTGAAGGTAGACTGAATATGTGCCTGGCCTTTTTCAACGTTCTTACGTTCTCTTTTCTTTTTTCTAACTGCTTTCTTTACAGTCTTAGCCATTGTTTTCTACCTCCTTCTTATTTCTTCTTTCTTCCTACAGTCTTTTTCGGACCTTTACGAGTTCTGGCATTTGTCTTAGTCTTCTGTCCTCTAACAGGAAGACCTCTTCTATGTCTGATTCCTCTGTAAGAACCGATTTCCATCAGTCTCTTAATGTTCAGAGAAACTTCTCTTCTCAGATCACCTTCTACCAGGTATTCTTCATCGATGATTTTTCTGATTTTACCAGCTTCATCTTCTGTCAGATCTTTTACTCTGGTATCAGGATTGATTCCTGCTTTTTCCAGAATTACATTTGCAGTCTGTCTTCCAATACCGTAAATGTAAGTTAAACCAATTTCTACTCTTTTTTCTCTTGGTAAGTCGACACCGGCTATACGAGCCATACGTTTCCTCCTTCTCCTATCTTCCGTCACCTTCCGGGGGTGATATAGACAGGGGTTCTAAATAACAATAAATTTAACATCCGGTGGTCCCGGTCCTCACCGGACAAATTTTAAACTGATTCTTAACCTTGTCTCTGCTTGTGCTTCGGATTTTCACAGATAACCATTACTCGTCCGTTTCTCTTAATAACTTTGCACTTTTCGCAGATCGGTTTTACGGAAGCTCTAACTTTCATTTCTGTTCCTCCATTCTGTTAAATCTCGTTTATAATTTTCGAGGGAATCTGAGAAAATTATATCGAGCCAACCTTGCGGCGAAGCCGTCAGAACTGATGGCTCGCTATTTATCTCTCCATATAATTCTCCCGCGGGTCAGGTCATAAGGAGAAAGTTCCACTTTAACCTTGTCACCCGGCAGGATTCTTATATAATTCATTCTGATTTTTCCTGAAATGTGTGCAAGCACTTCAAAACCGTTTTCAAGCTTTACCTTAAACATAGCGTTCGGCTGAGCATCTACAACAGTTCCTATTGCTTCGATGACGTCTTTCTTCGCCATTAAATACACCTCTCTTTACTATAGGGTAAGCAGTTCAGGCTCACCATCATTGATAACAACCGTATTTTCATAATGGGCTGCCAGCTTGCCGTCCGCAGTCACCACAGTCCAGTCGTTTGTCAGGGTCTCCACTTCGTATCCACCCTGACAGATCATCGGCTCAATAGCAAATACCATGCCGCTGACCAGTCTCGGCCCTTTTCCCGGTTTTCCATAGTTTGGAATCTGCGGATCTTCATGCATTTCTCTTCCCACACCATGACCTACGAAATCTCGGATCACAGAAAATCCTGCACTTTCAGCACATTCCTGAATGGCATGAGAAATGTCAGTCAGTCTGTATCCCACTCTGGCATATTTGATACCTTCAAAGAAGCTCTGTCTGGTCACATCAATAAGACGCTGTGCTTCCGCATCAACCTGACCGACAGCGTAAGTCCGCGCCGCATCGCTGACGTAGCCCTTATAGGTAGAGCCTACATCTACGCTGACGATGTCGCCTTCCTGAATGATTCGCTTCTCATCAGGAATCCCGTGAACAACTTCATCATTGATTGAAACACAGGCACTTCCCGGAAATCCTCCATATCCTTTGAAGGTCGGAATCATCTTATGTTTTCTGATGGTCTCCTCTACATACCGATCCACGTCCATGGTGGACATCCCCGGTTTAATGAAATCGGAAAGCGTATTCAGGATATAGGCGGTTACCTTTCCTGATTCACGCATCAGGTCGATTTCCTGCTTAGATTTAATGACAATCATTCTACTCACCTATAGCTTTAACGATCTCAGCAAATACTGTATCAAGCGGAAGTGCTCCATCAATAGTTACAATATTGCCTGCCTTCTTGTAGTAATCTACCAGCGGCATAGTCTGGCTGTTGTAAACTTCGATTCTGTTCTCCACAGTTTCCACTGTGTCGTCAGCTCTCTGAATCAGCTCGCCTCCACAGAAATCACAAATGCCTTCTTTTTTAGGAGGAATGTTTACCACATGGAAGGAAGCTCCGCAGGCCTTGCAGACTCTTCTGCCAGTCAGTCTGGTAATCAGTTCCTCTTTTTCAACCTCAATATCAAGCACAACATCCAGCTTCTGACCATGAGCTGCTAAAAACTCATCCAGCTTTTCTGCCTGATATACTGTTCTCGGAAAACCGTCCA
>CABSEO010000091.1 GCA_902476665.1 uncultured Emergencia sp. | reverse complement strand
TCAGACGCTGCAGTACAGACTGTCCCAGTCTGTATAGCATATAGGACTGATCTTTTCGCCCACTGACCCCTTTTCTGATAAAGGAAAGACCTGTGCTTTCGTCCCGGTAAACTCTGGCATAGTGACCTGTGGCAATATAACAGGCGCCGCACCGATCCGCTGTTTCTGTGAGTTTTCTGAACTTGACGGCAGGATTGCAGATCACACAGGGGTTGGGAGTACGTCCGCAGGCATACTCGCTGCAGAAATTTCCGATGACTGTGTCTGCAAATTCCTCTGACACATCTTCTGCAATAAAATCGATGTCCAGACGGCTCGCCAGCTCCTGTGCCGCCTCTCTGCCCTTTTCATTGTTTCCCAGCACATCAAAATAATAACCGATAACGGTAAGCCCCTGCTCTTTTAACAGCAAAGCAGCGGTAGTGCTGTCCACTCCGCCGCTCAGTCCCAGTACAACTTTATTCTTCGATAACATGGTCATGATCATCCTCATCTGCGTCAGGATCAAAGCCTTCCAGACCCTGATAGGTTTTTCCGTTTTTCATGGCATAATCATAGATTGCCGACTTGATGGCATGATCTGCCAGAACAGAGCAGTGCACCTTTACTGCAGGAAGGCCGCCCAGTTCTTCAATAATCTGCTTGTTGCTGATTGCCAGCGCCTCATCGATGGTCTTTCCAATGATCATAGACGTGGCCATGCTGGAAGATGCGATAGCGCTTCCGCAGCCGAAAGTCTTGAACTTGGCGTCAGTAATCACGTCGTTTTCCACCTTGATCTGAATCTGCATCATATCGCCGCAGACAGGGCTTCCGTAGGTGCCTGTGCCGTCAGGATTCTCAATCTCCCCTACATTTCTGGGATTCATGAAATGGTCCATTACTGTATCATTATATAAACTCATTGTTTCTACCAGCCTTTCTCGTTATTTACAGGAGATAACATTCTCAGTTTTTCCACAATTTCTTTCAGTGACTCTACAACGTAATCAATATCTTCTTTTGTAGTAAAATCGCCGACGGTGAACCTGACGGTTCCGTGAACCATCTCTACAGGAACGCCCATGGCAGTCAGTACATGGGACGGTTCCAGTGACTTGGAGGAACATGCAGAACCGGTGGAAACGGCGATGCCCTTATAGTCCAGCATCAGCAGAATGGATTCGCCCTCAATGAATTTGAAGGTGATATTGGCATTGCCGGGATGGCGGTGTTCCATGGAACCGTTGACAAAGGTATCGGGAATCTCATCAATTATCCGCTTCACCAGATAGTCTCTCACCGATCTGCAGTGGGCAATATGCTCGGAAAGCTGGGCCTTTGCAAGCTCTGCCGCTTTTCCGAAGCCTACGATACCTGCAAGATTTTCAGTACCTGCTCTGCGGCCGTTTTCCTGACCGCCTCCATGAAGATAGTTGGAAATCCTGAGTCCCTTTCTAATATATAAGGCGCCGATTCCCTTTGGACCATAAATCTTATGCGCAGACAGACTCATCATGTCCACCCCCAGAGCCTTTACATCAATCTCCACATTGGCAAGAGCCTGTACCGCATCGGTATGGAACAGGATTCCGTGTTTTTTCGCCACGGCTGCCAGTTCTGCAATAGGCTCAATGGTACCTACTTCATTATTGACCATCATAATGCTGATCAGAATCGTCTTGTCAGTAATGGCGGCTTCCAGTGTTTCCGGTTTTACGGTTCCATCCGGCTCAACGTCCAGATATGTAACTTCAAATCCGTGCTTTTCTAAAAACTGACAGGAATGTAGCATGGCGTGATGTTCAATTTTCGTGGTAATAATGTGGTTTCCCTTTTCCTTCAGTTTATCGGCAGTCCCGAAGACCGCCCAGTTGTCGGCCTCACTGCCGCAGCCTGTAAAATATATTTCCTGAGGAGATGCGCCGATAAGAGCCGCAACACTTCCTCTTGCGTTTTCAACAGCTTCTTTAGACTCTAACCCGATGGTGTAAAGACTGGAAGGATTGCCGAACTGCTTCGTAAAATACGGCAGCATGGCCGACAGTACTTCATCTTTTACCGGAGTCGTCGCTGAATAGTCTAAATATACTTGTCTCATGTGAGTTCTCCTTTAGTACAAATTGATTATATTTCTATAATCATGAAACTATTATACCAAAATTCCCCCACACATAAACAGTATTTTTGCTCTTTTCCAATAATTTTTTCAGATTTTTTTCAGTTGTGTCAGCTTGATCTTGCCATCTTCCTTATCCCCCGTAAAATAGTATTCCGCACTTTGTCTGTATCTGCCCTGTACGCCCTCCATTTCATAAGAAATTTCTGCTGTACCTTTTACAATACCGCACTGCATGGTTTCACATTCTCTGATCTCCACCCGATGTTCGGGAATTCTTTCAATATCCGTCTGGGCTAAAGCTTTCATCAGTGCCCGATCTTCTCTCAGAAGCCTTCCAGACTCAATCAGCTCCAGCTGGCTCTCTGCCTCATCAGTTCCTGTTTCACCACTGTAATAGCTGTTCAGAATGGAAATTCGCTCCGAAATCAGTTTCTTTGCTGTACTGCTGTCTGTTTGCGGTTTCGACATCATACCGGCAGTCAGAAACATGATCAGAAGCATACACACATTTACTGCAAGCAGTTTTTTCATCTCTATTCCTCCTTATCCCTTTTTGTTTCTCTCCTTACATGATAAAACAAAAAGAGAGCGGAATTTGTAAAACTCTGCTCTCTGACTGCTGATTATTCCTGTGTTTTATCGACAAATTTATTTGTCAACAAACTCTATATTATCAAGCTGGCTTTTCAGATTCGCCTTGAATGCATCTATATAAAGCCGGCGCAGATGCTGCTGCTCTTTCTTCTCTTCCTCAGTAAGCCCTGCCTCGGTCTTAGATTTTCTTGCCAGCTCATTGATACGTCTGATTTGTTCTTCTGTTACCATATAAGCCCTCCATTTCGCATATTCTGTGCGTTTAATCCTATTTATCATACCATCTGCCGGGTGTAAATTCAAGTGAAAAAAGAGCACCATGTCCCACCGGAAATGATGCTCAAGGTATAATGTGTGCCGGAAACTGCGCTTCACTTTCTGCGCAAGCATATTAAAAACTGCTGATGTAATAAATCCATGCTGCTTTTCTGCAGGTTATCCCACTTTTCGTTCCAGACGCAGCTTGTCTGCGATAATTGCAATAAATTCCGAATTGGTTGGCTTTCCTTTATCATTTTTAACAGTATAGCCGAACAGCGCATCGATAGTTTCTATACGGCCACGGTTCCATGCCACCTCAATAGCATGCCTGATTGCACGTTCCACACGGCTTGGCGTAGTATTATTCAGCTTGGCAATGGAAGGATACAGTTCTTTGGTTACTGCGCAAAGGATGTCCATATCGTTGACAACAATAGTAATTGCATCCCGCAGATACTGATATCCTTTGATATGTGCAGGCACGCCGATTTCGTGAATCAGATTGGTAATTTCGATCTCCAGATCGTTTTCTTTGAGCACATACTTGTACACATTGGATTTTCTGAGATTCTGACTGCTCACGATATTTCTGGTCTCTCCATCTCTTTTCATCACCTGTCTGATTCTTTTTACCAGCACTTCTGTGTTGATCGGTTTCACCAGATAGTATTCAGCGCCCATATCCATTGCCCTGTGAATCATAGAATCCTGTCCCACAGCAGATACCATAATTACTCTCGGGTAATGTTTCATCTCCATTGAATTTAAAGCCTCCAGCACACCGATACCATCCAGATGCGGCATAATCAGATCGAGAATCAGCACATCCACCTCATTTTTCTGAACCGATTCCACTGCCTGCAGTCCATCCTGCGCTGTAAATACCACCTCCGTGTCATTCTGACGTTCAAAGAAATTTTGCAGGGCTTCACAAAAATCTTTATTATCGTCAACCAGTCCCAGCCTAATTTTACCCATACATTTGTCCTCCTTTGATATTCTTTCTTTCTTTTCTTTCTCCTTGCACTATTATTCTACAATAGAAAACATCATAAGTGGGTATTCAAATTACTCCAAATTGTAGTATAATTACTACAAATTCGACACCGGGAACTCAATTATCGATTTGTTCTACCATCCATTCTGCAAAAATGCCGTACCCTTTTTGCGGATTATTCACGAAAACATGAGTAACCGCCCCGACAATCCGATTATTTTGTATAATGGGACTTCCGCTCATCCCCTGTACGATGCCCCCGCAGGTTTCCAGTAATTTTTTATCGGTTACCCTGAATTCCAGTCCTTTACTGTGCGCACTGCTCTGATGATGTACTTTTGTAATCTCTATTTTGAACTTTTCCACCTCGGTTCCGTCAATGGTGGTCAGAATGTAGGCATCTCCCTTTTCCACTTCTTTTCTGGATGCCATGACCATGGGACGGTTCAGCTGAAAGTCCCTGGAATCGTCCGCCTTTCCGTAAATGCCGAACTCCGTATTTTTTTCAATTTCTCCCAGAGGATTTTCAAAGTTATATACCACGCCGCCGATCTCTCCCGGTTCACCTTTTTGGCCTGCCGTAATCTGATTCACCCGGGTATTCAGCAGACTTCCTGACTTGGTTTCCAGCAGCAGACCCGTTTCTGTCTCATAAATACCATGTCCCAGCGCAGCAAAATGATCAGTTTCAGGATCATAGAAGCTTAATGTGCCAATACCGGCAATTTTTTCCTTAATCCAGAGTCCCAGCTTATATTCCCCACTTTCTCTGTCATAGTATGGCGTAATAGTGTAATCGATAGATTTTTTGTCCCGGATCACTGTCAGCTCCACGTCTTTGCTGCTTCCGGACACCACTGCATTGACATCCTCCGGCCCTTCTACCTTCTGACCGTTGATTCTGACAATCATATCTCCGATTCTGGGACCGGCCTCCTGGTTTTCCATACCTACCACCAGTGCACCCACATCCATCTGAATGCCCACTGACTGTCCTCCGGGAATCAGAACCCGCTCACTGACCACATTTTTGCCGCCAGTAACCACAGAAAGCTGTCCCGGAAAAAATATACCGGTACAGCACACAAAGGCAGCAATGCCGAGAAACAGCAATACACATTTTTTAAACTTTCTGCTAAACATCATATCAACTCTCATAATCCATAATCAGTCTGTTCAGATCGTCTCTGGTGTCAACCTTGATGCCGTCGCGGAACCGTATCTGATCCTGTTCGGACAAAGTCTCATAGACAATGGCTGTCTTTTCCAGCTCTGTCAGTTGGCCCGTTTCATCAGAGAAGTAGATCCTGATACCATCTTTATCGTATTTGACCAGATAATATGACTGGTAAAACTGAACCTGCCCGTCCTTTTCTGCATCGGCCTTCTGTTCACTGTCTTCTGTTGCTTCCGGTGTCTGTGTTTCTTCACTGTGCTCAGCGGAAGCTGCGCTGCTGTCCTGCGTCTGACTTTTTTCTTCTGCGCGGGTCTCCAGATTAGCCTGTAAAGCCTCTTCCTCGCTGTTTCTGCTGATGACAGCACCCACAAGAATAAAAACTGCAAGAATTAAGATCAGCAGTACTCCGCATAAATATATCCATGTATGGTTTTTCTTTTTCTGGCTAAACATAATATCACCTCTTAAGGATAGGTTTACCAGAAGCTTCACCTGTTATACTGTTATACTGTAATTTTGTCTTTCATCTTTTCAAAGGTCTTTTCTCCGATACCGCTGACATTTTTAATCTCCTCGATAGACGAAAATTTTCCCTGACTGGTTCGATAAGCAATGATTTTTTCTGCGGTCACCGGTCCCACGCCCGGAATTTCCTGCAGAGTACCACTGTCAGCCGTATTGATGTTAATTTTTCCGTCCGCTCTTTTTCCACCGGAAACAGCAGCGTCTCCCGGTCCCAAAGCTGCTGCACCGGCTTCTTCTTCCGAGGGAATCCATATCTTCTGACCGTCAGTGACCGTCTCAGCCTGATTGACAGAAGAAATCTCGGCCTGCTCCGTAAAGCCTCCCACCTGTTCAATGACTTCAAAGATCCTGGTTCCTTCTTTGACCGGATACACGCCCGGCTTTTTCACCTGACCGCCGATATCCACATAAATTTCCTCTGCATCTCCCTCACCAGATAACTGTCCTGCTTCTTCTTTCTCCGAAGAAACCTCTGTATCTGCAGAAAAATCCTCCAGATATGTTCCTTCAGACGACTGTCCAGAGATTGTATCAGACAATTCAGATTTTTCCCCTTTTAATCCAAAAAGCAAAACAGCAGCAATCACAATCACGATGATCACTGCTGTCTTCACTGCATTTTTATGCTCTCTGAGAAAGCTTGCGTACCATTTTAATTTTTCCATAAAATTCCTCCCTTCTGCCTTCCATCATAAAGCAGAAAAAAAGGAAAGTCAAGTAATTTTTTACATATATTCCCATATAGCTTTCGCTCATAACTATATGTCAACACCGTCAAATACCAGTTTCAGCCTTTCCACTTCAATGTCATATCTGGGAATGTCTAGCTTTGCAAACTGCAGAAAGGATGCAATCACCTGTTCCGGACTCAGATTTGAGGAGCTGCCGCAGTCCAGCCGCATTTCCAGCGCCAGATTCTCTGATTCCGCAATGCGGATTTCTCTGATCTTCGGTCTGATATCTGAAGAAACCAGTTTTTTCGTCTTTTTCTGCCGTTTTTCCGCCATAATCTCACTCTGTGCCAGATAGGCAGAAAGAACAGGCTGAAAACGCTCCTGATCCGCTTTCACAGGAAATATCACCAGATAAGAAGCTTCTGTTGTCGCTGCCGCCAGAGATTTCACCTTTACTGTAAAAGGCGCACAGGAAAAGATTTCAACGCCTGCAGGCATCTCCCTCTCCAGTCTTTGCCTCAGTTCTTCCGTGTTCCAGGACTGTTTCGTCTCAAATTCCAGAAATTCTGCTCTGCTGGTATATCCCAGAGAAAGAGGCTGTGCAAAACCCATCTTTGGATGTGGATTAAATCCTTTTGAATAACACAGTTCAATGCCGCTCTTTTTAAAAGCCCGTTTAAAAAGCCTGAGCAGATCCAGATGAGAGGTATACTTGATGTACCCTTCTTTAGAAAAGTGTATTACATATTTATTCATAAATACCTCCCTGCGTGCAGGTCACTCTGCTGTTGATGCCGCAGCCTGCACAGCCGTACCTGCAGTCCTTTGTCGTTTCTTCTTTTTCCGATTTCAGAGCTTCCCTTTTGAGAAACGCCTTCGTCACGGAAGGATCAATGATATCCCACGGCAGAACCTCGTCAAAGGAGCGTGCTCTTGTAGTATAGAACGCTGTGTCGGTTCCGCTTTCCTCTATGGCCTTCTGCCACTTCTCAAGACTGAAATATTCTGACCAGCCGTCCAGCCTGC
>CABSEO010000090.1 GCA_902476665.1 uncultured Emergencia sp. | reverse complement strand
TAATAAGATTTAATAATCGCACCCATCATCTCATGAGGTGATTTGCAGGAAGAAAGATGATCCAGCATATCAGGAAAGAAATGCTCGCAAAACTTGATCCACCCCGGAGAACAGGAAGTAATGAGAGGCAGTTTGCCTTCTCCTTTGAGCCGTTTCAGAAGTTCCGTTCCTTCCTCCATAATGGTCAGATCCGCAGCAGTATCCGTATCGAAGATTTTATCAAATCCCAGCATACGCAATGCTGTCACCATCTTTCCGGTTACATCAGTACCGATCGGCATCCCGAATTCTTCTCCCAAAGCTGCTCTCACAGCCGGCGCAGTCTGCACGATCACCTGCTTGGCCGGATCTTTCAGGATCTCCCAGAACTCATCAGCACTGGAGTGTTCCTGCAGTGCTCCTGTCGGACAGACGTTGATGCACTGTCCGCAGTTTACACACCGGGATTCGTCTATCGGTCTGTTAAAAGTGGTACCCACCACGGTGCTGAACCCTCTGTTGATCACATCAATGGCTCCTACCGTCTGTACATTATGACATACACTGATACATCGTCTGCATAAAATACATCTGTTGGGGTCTCGCATGATAGAAATTCCGTTATCAATTTCCATCACCTGATTGGCCGTAATAACTTCCTGATTTTTAGCATAATTCGCAAACTCTGTTTCCATGGTATTTGCCAGCGTTTTCAGTTCACATCCTGTTGAGCCTCTGTTGCAGCTCTGACACATGGCAGGATGATTGGATAAAATCAGTTCCAGATTCTTCTTTCTGAAATTAAGAATATCAGGAGTATGGGTTTTCACCACCATACCTTCTGCCACCTTCTGAACACAGGAAGCCTGCCAGTTTTTCATACCCTGTACCTCCACAAGACACATACGGCAGCATCCAATCTCACAGATGTCTTTCAGGAAGCAGAGGGTGGGAATTTTAATATTGACTTCTTTCGCAGCTCTGAGAATGGTATAATCCTCAGGCACATTGACGGCCATACCGTCTATGGTAAGCTGTACTCTTTTCTTGTTTTCCATAATCAGTTACCCTCCTTTCCTTTATGCGTTCTTCATGATAGCCTTGAACGGACATTTCTCCATGCAGACGCCACACTTGAGACATTTTTCATTATCAATCACATAAGATGTGTTCTTGTTTCCTGAAATACATTGTGCAGGACAGTTTTTTGCACATAATCCACAGTGTTTACACAGCTCTTCCACTACCATATAGCGAAGCATGGACACGCACACACCTGCAGGACACTTCTTGTCTACTACATGGGCAACATACTCATCTCTGAAATATTTCAGAGTGGAAAGAACAGGGTTCGGCGCTGTCTGACCCAGACCGCACAATGCCCCCTTCTGTATATTCTTGGCAAGGTATTCCAGATCAGCAAGATCCTCCAGTGTTCCCTTCCCATCAGTGATCTTCGTGAGAATTTCCAGCATCCGCTTTGTACCAATACGACACGGCGGGCATTTTCCGCAGGATTCTTCCACAGTAAACTCCAGATAAAATTTGGCAATGTCCACCATACAGGTATCTTCATCCATGACGATCATTCCGCCCGAACCCATCATGGATTTCAATTCCAGCAAAGAGTCATAGTCAATGGGTGAATCCAGAAATTCAGCCGGAATACAGCCTCCCGACGGGCCTCCCTTAAATTGCTTTCCGTTGGGAATACCTCCTCCGATTTCAAAGATAATTTCACGCAGAGTCGTTCCCATCGGCACTTCTACAAGGCCTGTGTTATTGATCTTGCCTCCTAATGCAAAGACCTTGGTTCCATGAGATTTTTCTGTTCCAATACCGCAAAACCATTCCGGTCCGTTGAGAATAATCTGCGGAATATTAGACAGCGTTTCCACATTGTTGAGGATAGTTGGCTTCCCAAAGAGCCCTTCAACAGCCGGAAACGGAGGTTTGATTCTCGGCTCACCCCGATTTCCCTCAATGGAAGTCATCAACGCTGTCTCTTCACCGCAGACAAAGGCGCCGGCCCCCAGTCTGATCTCCAGATTAAACTGAAATCCGGTTCCCAGCACGTTATCGCCTAAAATTCCGTACTCTTCAGCCTGCTTAATCGCAATGTCCAATCTCTGCACCGCAATGGGATATTCTGCCCTGACATAGACATAACCCTGAGATGCTCCGATGGCATATCCTGCGATCACCATGGCCTCAATCACTGAATGAGGATCTCCCTCTAATACAGATCTGTCCATAAATGCACCAGGGTCACCTTCGTCAGCATTACAGCAGACATATTTTTCCTTTACCTGCTGTTTTGCCGCAAATTCCCACTTTGTCCCTGTTGGAAAACCACCACCGCCACGGCCACGCAGTCCGGACTCCTTCATTACCTGCACAACGTCCTCCGGTTCCATTTCCGTCAGAACCTTGTTCAAAGCCTGATATCCGTTATAGGCTATGTATTCATCAATATTTTCCGGATCAATTCTTCCGCAGTTTCTCAGAGAAATTCTCATCTGCTTTGAGAAGAAATCCAGTTCATTTTCTGATTTGAGACGTTCCACCACTCTGCCGTTTCTGATATGTGCTTCCCAGATCTCATTAACGTCATCCACAGTCACATTGGTGTACATCACATTTTCCGGATAAATCAGCATGATTGGTCCTTCTGCACAAAGGCCGAAACATCCGGTCTTAACAATCTCAACCTTATCCTCATAACTGTCTCTGGCTATAAGCTCTTCCAGTTTCTCTCTGTTCTTTGCTGCGCCTGATGAGGTGCAGCCTGTGCCGCAGCAGGTCATGACATAGATTTTATGATCATCTCTGCCGATTCTGTTTCCGAAGCGCTCCAGCGTGTCCTGCTGAATCTTCAGGATATCCTGAATTGTCTTTACCATGATTTCCTCCTGCTTATTCTTTCAGTTCATACTCATTCATAATTTCATCTACCATATCGGGAGTCAGTCGGCCGTATACTTCATCATTGATAGTCACCACAGGGGCCAGTCCGCAGGCACCAATGCACCTGCAGGAATCAAGAGAGAATTTACCGTCTGCCGTACAGTCTCCCACTTCAATGGACAGTCTTTCCAGAAACTTGCCCAGAATATCATTGGCGCCCTTTACATAGCAGGCTGTTCCCATACAGACGTTGATCCGGTATTTTCCTTTCTTTTTCAAAGAAAACTGGGAATAAAAGGTTACGACTCCATACACCTTGGCCATAGAGATCCCAAGACCGTCTGCAATTCGTTCCTGAACCTCATAGGGCAGATAGCCGAAAAGCTCCTGCGCCTGATGCAGAATTGGTATCAGTGCACCTTTTACATCTTTGTGCCTGGCGATGATTTCGTCAAGCACTTCAAACTTTCTAGTCATTTCGCTGCAGTTACACATCTTTTTCTCCTTCAAAATCCATAAACATATCTGCCAGTTCAAGAGGGACATCCAGAATTCCCACAGAAACGACCAGCGCCTTTATCCTGTTTCATACCCTGAGACACCTCTTGTTTTTAGCGTTAAATATTTAACTATATATAGTTAAATATTTAACCTTAATACTTTTTGCTAAATTCTATTCTTAATTTTCAGATTTGTCAACCGTTTTTCTAATTTTTTTTCAGATCTTTCAACAAAAAAGCAGATATTGCTGCAGAAGCGGAACTGAAGTTCCGCTTCCGACATCAATGTCTGCTTTATTTCTGCTATTTTATGTTTCTGTTTAATGTTCTCCCATAACAGACTCATTATGCAGGAGCTTATGTTCTTTTCCTTTAAGAATACCGTCATACAGACTCAGAGCGACCGGATTCTGTCCCGATGTCTTAATCTGTGAACGACTGTCAAAACGATACAGTCCATTCTGTCTCGCCACCTTTGTTTCCGGTTCAACTCCCAGCAGTACAGGCTGCCCCCCGCCGTTGACACAGCCATATCTGCAGGTCATCACCTCAACAAAATCATATTTTACTTTGCCGGCTTCCATATCATCCAGAATCTTCGATACATTTCCAAGACCGTTGACCACTGCAATGCGTACATCTCTGCCATCCAGATTTACTACTGCCTCTTTCACCGCATCGTTTCCACGAATCCCGGTGAATTTAATTTCATCCAGCTCACTGGTTCTGCTGCTGCCGGTCAGATAGCGAAGCACCGCTTCTGTCACGCCTCCAGTGGTTCCAAAAATCGCACCTGCTCCTGAAGACATACCAAAAGGCATATCCAGAGATTCCGGAGTTACTTTGGCCAGATCAATTCCGGTCATTTTGATCATATCTGCAATCTCCGTGGTAGTCAGCACATAATCCACATTCTGTTCCCCATCGGTATAATGCTCCGGCCTGAGAATCTCCGCTTTCTTCGCAGTGCATGGCATGATGGAAACCACTACTGTTTTTCTCGGATCCTTTTCTCTGTTCATCCTGGCCTCTTCCTTAATCAAAGCCCCAAACATTTCCTGAGGAGATCTACACGTTGAGATATTCTTTCTGAACTGTGGATAACGATCCTCACAGAATTTCACCCATGCCGGACAGCAGGAAGTAAAGAGCGGCAGGTTTTCTCCTGTCTTCAGCCGTTCTGCCAGTTCCTTCGCCTCTTCAATGACAGTTAAATCGGCGCCGAAATCTGTATCGTAGACTTCATCAAATCCTACAAACCGCATCGCGGCCGCCAGTTGCCCCAGAGAATTGGCCCCTTTTTCCAGACCGAAATAATCTCCCACGGCAACTCTGACCGCCGGGGCTATCTGCGCCACAACCCGGACATTTTTATCTTCTAGCAGTTTCCATACCTGTTCTGTATTTCTATTGATGACGATGGCACCTGTCGGACATACCACACGGCACTGGCCACATCCAACGCAGGCTGTCTGCGCCAGATCTTTCTTAAAAGGTGTGGTAATCATCATCTTGGAGCCCCTCTGTGCAAAGCCCAGAACTCCGGCCCCTACGACTTCATGACACATGCGGACACAGTCACCGCAGAGAATGCATTTGTTCAAATCTCTGGTAATACATGGCGAGCTGCTGTCCAGAGGATAAGTTTCTTTATAGTTTTCAAATCTGACTTCACTGATGCCAAGACGCTTAGAAAGTTCCTGCAAATTACACAGGCCGTTTGGCGCACAGGTGGTGCAGTCCCTGCAGTGGGACGCCAGGAGCAGTTCAATAATCATCTTTCTGTGATGAAGCAGTCTCCGGGTATGGGTAAAGATCACCATACCATCTTTCGGCCGCTCTGAACAGGACGCAAATACCTTTCCCTTGTCATCCTCCACTACACACAATCTGCATGCGCCATGGGTGGATAAGTCAGAATGATAGCAGAAAGTCGGAATATCAATGCCTGCGTTTCGAATGACCGTCAGGACATTTTTCTCATCAGTAAATTCCACTTTTCGGTTATTAATTGTCATATATCCCATAAATCATTTTCCTCCTACCATTCAATATGAATCGCATCAAAAGCACAGTCAGACAGACATGCGCCACATTTGATGCAGGCATCCGTGTCAATGCGGTAAGCTTTTCTGACCTGGCCGGCAATGGCTCCCGCAGGACAGTTTCTTGCGCACTTTCCACATCCTTTACACTTGTCAGGCGCAATAATGAACTTCTGTAAGGCTGTACAGTTTCTGGAAATACACTTTTTCTCCACTACATGCTGCTCATATTCTTCTCTAAAGAACTTCAGTGTGCTCATTACAGGCTGAGCCGCACATTTTCCGAGACCGCACAGCGCCGTATCAGTAATAGTTTCCGACAGTTCCTCCAGCATGTCTAAATCTTCCAGAGTACCTTTGCCTCCCACAATTTTTTCCAGAATTTCCAGCATCCGCTTCGTACCTTCCCGACAAGGCACACATTTTCCACAGCTTTCATTCTGCGTAAAGTTCATAAAAAACCTGGCAACTTCCACCATGCAGGTATTTTCATCCATAACCACCATTCCGCCGGAGCCAATCATTGCACCAATTTTTTTCAGGGAATCAAAATCCAGCTTCATATCCAGATGTTCTTCAGTGAGACAGCCTCCGGACGGACCGCCGATCTGTACTGCTTTAAATTTACGATCGTCCTTGATACCGCCTCCGATGTCAAAAATTACCTCTCTCAGTGTAGTTCCCATAGGCACTTCAATAAGGCCGGTATGTTTTACACTTCCGGTCAGAGCAAATGCTTTGGTACCACTATTGTTTTCCGTGCCGACAGCCGCAAACTTCGCTGCGCCTTCAGCAATAATCATCGGCACATTGGCATAAGTCTCCACATTATTCAGGACTGTAGGCTTGTCAAACAGACCATGCTCCACAGTTCTAGGCGGTTTTACTCTAGGCATACCGCGATTACCTTCAATAGATGCAGTTAAAGCACTGCCTTCACCGCAGACAAAAGCACCTGCTCCTCTGCTGATGTGCAGGCGGAAAGAAAAATCAGTACCCAGAATCTGTTCTCCCAGAAGTCCTGCTTCTTCTGCCTGTACGATGGCATTTTTCAGCCTGCTGATGGCCAGTGGATATTCCGCACGGACATAGATATATCCTTCATCGGCACCTACGGCATAAGCCGCCAGAATCATGCCCTCAATCATTTTATGAGGATCTCCCTCCATGATACTTCTGTCCATGAAGGCACCCGGATCCCCTTCGTCACCATTGCAGACAACGTAACGTTTCGTTTCCGGCTGAGATGCAACCTGGCTCCATTTCTTAGCTGTCATAAAGCCTGCACCACCACGGCCGCGCAGCCCTGCTTTCATTACTTCATCGATAACCTCCTCAGGAGTCATCTCAAAAAGAGCCTTTTCCAAAGCCCCGTAGCCGCCGATAGCGATATATTCCTCAATATGTTCCGCATCAATAGAGCCGCAATTTTTCAACACATTTCGGTGCTGCTTTTCATAAAAATGAATCTCATCCTGTTTGGGACATTCTTTGCCATCCTGCATAAACAGCAGACGATGAACCAGTTCTCCCCGAACAATGGTTTTAAAGAATATTTCTTCGCAGTCTTCCGGTTTTACCTTGGTATAAAGAATGTCCTGGGGCTCGATTTTCATCAGAGGACCCATTTCACAGAATCCATGGCAGCCGCTCTTGCGAACAGCGATTTCTCCATCCCCATGAGCAACTTCCGGTTCAAACACCACTTCCACATC
Source organism: uncultured Emergencia sp. (assembly GCA_902476665.1). GTDB lineage: Bacteria > Bacillota > Clostridia > Peptostreptococcales > Anaerovoracaceae > Senimuribacter. Next base: position 220 of record CABSEO010000090.1, on the reverse strand, counting down.
AGGATTATGAGCTGCCAGCTCACACATTTTTTCATAGATTTCTCCAGAACCGCCTGCCATGCAGCCGGTTCCCGCACAGATTAAAATTCTGCATTTAGTCTTCTCAATTTCTTTCCTTGCAGTCTCACGAGCCTGCCAGAGAGACTGTCTATCCGTAATTCTTTTCATATCATGCACCTCTCAGTTCGTGAACTAATGCCACGGCTTTATCCGGTGACAT
>CABSEO010000089.1 GCA_902476665.1 uncultured Emergencia sp. | reverse complement strand
AATTCAATGAGAGAAATTTTTCCACTGGTGAAAATACCATTGCTGAGCGTATATTTTTCTGCCAGATATTTGTAGATTTCTCTGGTGATGGCAAGGTCAGGGTTGACAATAGAGTCGATTCCCATGGTTTCTTTAATAAAGCCCAGCTGATTCATATGCTCCGGCTCTCTGACTCTGGCGATAACCCGTCTGCAGCCCAGTTTCTTGGCAAAAGAGGCAATGATGATATTCGTCTCGTCATTATCTGTTACTGCCAGAAGATAGTTGCACCGACTGATATCGATATTTTTCAGCACATTAATGTTTTTTGCATCGGCGTTGACTGTTAATACATCCAGCTGTGAAGAGAGCTTCTGCAGTACCGCATCTTCTTTATCAATAATTGTCACGGCATAATCTCCGTCCTGGAGAGCTGCGGCTACACGAACACCCAGTTTTCCTGCGCCGACAATAACTATTTTTGTCATAATGTTTCAGTTCCTCTTAATGATATATTTGATATTTAAATTGAAAATATTATCTCAGATTGTACTACCATATTCTAATTCAAAACATTTGAATTTGCAAGAGGTTTTGGTATAATATTACTATGAGACAGGAAGCAGCAGACAACGTCTGCCGGAAAGGAGCAGAATGCTTTGAAAATCAAACGCTTTATCGGGGGTTCGCTGATGAGTAACGGTTATGTGCTCTATCAGAAAGAGGGCGGATCATGTTATATCATCGATCCCGGCTATACCCCGAAGAATTTTATCGATTTTGTGAGAGAAAAGAATCTGCAGGCAATGGGAATTATTGCAACCCATCTCCATCACGATCATACAGGCGCAGCAGAGGCTGTCAGCGATGTATTGAACTGTCCGATCTTTATGCATCAGGCAGATGCTTTCGTATATAAAGGAAGAGTAGATCATCTGCTGTCTGACGGGGAGATTCTGGAACTGGAGGGAGAACCGCTGAAGGTCATCCTGACGCCTGGTCATACTGAGGGCAGTATTTGTCTCATGTCGGAAAAGAGCAGGGTGTGTTTTACCGGCGACACGATTTTTGACACTGATTTGGGACGAAGCGATCTGGCAGGAGGAAGCGAATGGGATATGATACACTCTGTCAGGGATATCATCGACAGATGGGAGAACGATATTTTTATCTGGCCTGGTCATGATAATGGCTGTACCATGAAGCAGGTAAGAATTTATAATACTGAGTTTTTAGCATTGAGGGATGGAAATGAAAGATAGAAAGATCAGAATGGTGGCGCTGGATCTGGACGGCACCACCCTGAACAGCCGAAAACAAATCAGTCAGAGAACGGTACAGGCTTTTCACAGCGCCATGAACCGTGGCGCTCACATTGTGGTGGCCACAGGCAGAACCCTGAGCTCTCTGCCGGACCAGCTTCTTCACATAGACGGGCTGGAATATGCGATTACTTCCAATGGTTCACATATTACAGAACTTGCTGCCATGAAAACCATTTACGAGGATCATATTCCTCCTGCAGCGGTTGAACAGATTGTGGGACTCATGCGGGGAACCGGCATATCGGTGGAGACTTTTGTTGAAGGAAAAGCCTATATCGATCAGAGGGAGTATGATGATGTACTGACTAACGGTTCGGACTTCAGAGACGTTGAGTATATCAGGGAGACCAGAACCCCGGTGCCGGACATCCTTGATTTTATGATAGCAAACAGAGAATTCATAGAAAATATCAATCTGAATTTCAGGTATATTGAAGATAAAGAGAGGTGGAGACCGGTGCTGGAACAGATTCCGGACACCACTCTTACGACCTCATTCATTCACAACTTTGAGATAGGAGGACGCAGCACCAGCAAGGCTGAGGCGCTCCGGTTTCTGATGAAGAAGCTGGATGTGGACAAGGAAGAACTGATGGCGGCGGGAGACAGTCTCAATGACAGTGCCATGCTGCAGCTGGCGGGAATCGGCGTGGCTATGGCAAACGCCGAGCCCGAGATCCGGGAAATGGCTGACTACATTACAGATTCCAACGATGAGGATGGCGTAGCCAAAGCCATTGAGCGGTTTGTATTATAGATTGATGGAAGGATGCTCAGGAAGTTGTCAGGAGTGCAAAGCTGAAAAAAGGCGTGCGCTATTACTATATTAAGGTACGAGGCGTAAGAGAGGCTGCAGGGGAAAATCTTTAAACAAACTGGTCTACCAGGTTATGGAGACTGGTGAAATCGGAAAACATAAACTAAATTGAAAAAAAGGCGTTGCAAAACTGATGGGTGATCCATCTGTGGGGCAGCGCCTTTTTGCTGCATAGAGAAAGGAAACGGCCTGCGTCGCATCCTCTAATTAAAATCTCAATTCTGCCTGTCGTACAAGGAGAATTGATTTCTGAGCCTGCCTTAACATATTTTCTTTTTTCAGGCAGCAGTTAACCATATCCGGCTTTTTTCGTAAAAAAGAGTATAAAACACAGAAGAAAAAGGAGAGCCTGGCGCTAAAAATGACTGTATTTACTCTGATTTTTAACCAGAGTGGCTGAAAAATATAAAATCGAGTATAAACTTTTATACTCAAAATCAAGAATTCTTAGTTTTCTGGTTAACTCACTTTATATATTTATACTCAAACAGGTACTTTTATGGATTCTGGTTAATCGTAAAGCAGCCGTCGGCTCAGATTTTTTCAGATAAACATTCGGGTAAAGGAAAGTGGAATCATATATGGGAATCAGTCCAGCGGAAAGACTGGCGGCAACTGCGGTTTTTTACGACATATCCTGTGAAAAACATTGACAGATTCTGTAAAATATAGTATCTATATAAATATGGAAAAAAGATACATAAATTACATTAATTTGAAATATGGAGGAGATTATGAACAGCAGTACATTGGGAAAATACGGAGAAGACTTTGCTGTCAGTGTATTGGAAGCTGAGGGCTGTACAGTTCTGGAACGGAACTTTCGCTGTCGTGCAGGAGAAATTGATATTATTGCGGAAAAGGACGGAACTCTCTATTTTGTAGAGGTGAAGACCAGAAGAGGACTTGGGGCGGGAAGACCTGCGGAGGCAGTGACGTATTGGAAGCAGCAGAAAATCAGGATAGCGGCTGCAGTATATCTGCAGAGTCACGGTGGTGAGCAGGAACGAAACTGTAGTTTTCATGTGATTGAAGTGTTGTATCATCATATTTCTGATGCTTTTTGAAAGGAGAACTATGTTATCTAAAATATTTTCAGCCGCACTTAGCGGAATAGAGGCAGTACCGATTACGATTGAAACGGATTTAGGCAGAGGAATACCAGCCTTTAACATTGTGGGACAGGCGGATACTTCGGTAAAAGAGGCAAGAGAACGGATTCGATCCGCGCTTGTCAACAGTGGTATGAAGTATCCTGCAGGAAGAATTACTGTCAACCTTTCCCCGGCAGGACTGAGAAAAACAGGCAGCCACCTGGATCTTGCCATGGCTGTGGGTATTCTCAGTGCTTCAGGACAGATTTTTGACAGAGATCTGGAACATTTTTGTTTTATTGGAGAGTTGTCCTTAGACGGAACCGTGCAGAGATGCCCAGGGGTGCTTCCCATGGTAATGGCTGCTCAGAAGGCGGGTTTTTCAGCTGCGGCTGTTCCGCGCGCTAATGAGAAAGAAGCCTCTTTGGTACGTGGGATTGGAATTTGCGGTGTTGATAACTTGGAGGATATTATTGATCATTTTAATTTGAGAAAGCCTTTACGTATTCACACTGGTGAGGGTATAAGTGAAGAAAGTGGGCCTTGCAACACTATGGATTTTTCGGAGGTAAAGGGCCAGGAGGCGGCAAAAAGAGCACTGATTGTTGCAGCAGCAGGGGGACATGGAATTTTTCTGATGGGAAGTCCTTCAACAGGAAAGACTATGCTGGCAGAAAGGATTCCTACAATTATGCCGTCTATGACAGATGATGAAATTCTGGAGACCACGGTCATTTATTCTATCGCAGGACTTCTGGACAGAGATATGCCATATATTACGCAAAGACCATTCAGACAGCCTCATCATAAAACCACCGCAGCTGCTTTTTTGGGAGGTGGCACAGTGCCCATACCCGGTGAGATTACACTGGCAAACAACGGGGTTCTGTTTCTTGATGAAGCGGGAGAATTTAACAGAAGCCTTATTGACGCACTTCGCACGCCTCTGGAAACAAAACGAATTACTATTTCCAGAAGAGGGAAGACCTATCACTTTCCTGCGGATTTTATGCTGGTAGCTGCATCCAATCCGTGCAGATGCGGATATTTCAGAGATCCTTTTCATCCCTGTACCTGCTCCGCCAGAGAAATTGAACGATATCAGAATAAATTGTCCGGGCCTGTAATGGAAAGGATCGATATGCATCTGCAGCTGCATCCTGTGGAATTTGGAGAACTGACCGGAGCTGTACCCATAACTTCCGGTGAAATGAAGCAGCAGATTGAATATGCCAGACAGATTCAGTATCAGAGATATCGGGGGACCGGGATACAGCTTAACCATCAGCTTTCTGGAAATCTTCTGGATATTTTCTGCTCATTGGATCAGGAGGCAGAAAAATTGATGGAAGAGGCATATCTACGACTGAGGCTGAATCCCAGAACTATGAATAGAGTACGGCGCGTAGCCCGAACCATTGCAGATCTTTCCGGCAGTGACAGGGTGCTGTGGACTCATCTGAGTGAGGCACTGAGCTATCGGGAAAGGAAATTGTAGAGGGGGATGCAGAATGAAAACAGAATATAGGGGGATTTTAACCTTGGATGATCCGGATTTTCCGGAGGCAGTGAAGCGACATCTGCCCAGGGTGAAGAAATTATATTATGAAGGAAACATAAGTCTGCTTACCCAGAGGACCGTTGGGGTGGTAGGGAGTAGAAACTGCACTCAGTACGGGAGAACTGTGGCAAAGGCGATCGGGCAGAAGGCAGGAAAGCTGGGGGTTGTTCTGATCAGCGGTCTTGCAAAAGGTGTGGACGCGGCAGCACATTTGGGCGTGCTGGAGGCAGATGGCTGTACTATTGCAGTACTCGGAGGCGGGACAGACTACTTTTATCCGAAAGAAAACCGGCAGCTGCAGCAGAGAATCGGAAGAGAAGGACTGCTGCTGTCGCTGCATGAGCCTTCTTATCAGCCAAGACCCTACGATTTCCCTGTGAGAAACAGTCTGATCAGTGCTCTTTCTGAAAGTGTGGCGGTAGTAGAAGCAGGCCGGGAAAGTGGTGCTCTGATTACAGCAGAATGTGCTGCAGAGCAGGGAAAGCCGGTCTATGCAGTACCGGGAAATATCACCAGTCATTACAGCTTCGGCGCCAATCAGCTGCTCCGGGACGGAGCACAGCCGCTTATCGTTATTGATGATTTATTTACAGATTTGGGTATTGATATGGATATGGGAATCGGACACCGCGGTGTTATGCCTGCTGATTTGGGAACTGACGAAAAAAGAGTTTTTCAGATTATTTCTGAGAGGGGAGACACGACAGTTGACGAAATTCATCACAAAACCAACATGAAATTATCTGAAATTAATGGTATAATCACAATTCTAGAGATGAAAGGAATAATTTTTTCGTCACTTGGCAAAATTTATGTTGCAAAATTCTGATAATGCTACTATAATACTCCATTGTGAATATGATATAGTCAAAAGAGTGCGGGAGGGAAAATGGCAACTGCTAAGAAGAAAACAACTGCAAAAAAAACGCTGGTTATTGTAGAGTCTCCGTCAAAGGCGAAGACTATCGGAAAATATCTGGGATCCAGCTATAAGGTTATCGCTTCTGTGGGCCATGTGAGAGATTTGCCCAAGAGCAAGCTGGGGATTGATTTGGAAAATGACTTTGAACCGCAGTACATTCCTATCAGAGGAAAAGGCGATATTATCAAAGAACTGAAGAAGGAAGCGAAAAAAGCTTCCAAAGTTTACCTGGCAACCGACCCTGACCGTGAAGGCGAGGCGATTTCATGGCATCTGGCGTTTCTGCTGGGAATCGACAGCGAAAAACCATGCAGAATTGTGTTTAATGAAATTACAAAGAATACGATCAAAGAAGCGATCAAACATCCGAGAAAGATTGATCTGAATCTGGTAGATGCTCAGCAGGCGCGAAGAGTGCTGGATCGGCTGGTTGGGTATCAGCTCAGCCCACTTCTCTGGAGAAAAATCAGAAAAGGACTTTCTGCAGGCAGAGTGCAGTCTGCGGCTCTGAAGATTATCTGTGACAGGGAAAAAGAAATTCAGAGTTTTGAGCCCAAGGAGTTCTGGACCATTACTGCAGAGTTTAAGAAAGGCAGAACTTTTACGGCAAAGCTTGCAGAGTACCAGAAGAAAAAACTGACCATAGAAAACAGGCAGCAGAGCGATGCCATACTTACACAGCTGAAGGAAGGACATTATGTGGTTGCATCTCTCAGTCAGAAAGAGAGAATTAAGCGGCCCTATGCGCCTTTTACCACAAGCAGCATGCAGCAGGAAGCTTCTACTAAATTGAACTTTAATACGAAAAAAACCATGATGGTAGCGCAGCAGCTTTATGAGGGTGTGGAGATTAAAGGAAAAGGCAGCATCGGTCTGATTACCTATCTGAGAACTGATTCGGTCAGGGTTTCAGAAGAGGCGAAAGCCGCCGCCGCTGCTTTTATCACAGAGCACTACGGAAAAGAGTATCAGGCAAATAATGTCTATACAAATAAGAAGAAAGATATTCAGGATGCTCATGAGGCGATCCGTCCCAGCAGTATAGAACTGACGCCGGAGGAAATCAAGGATTCCCTGACCCCGGATCAGTTTAAGCTGTACCGTCTGATATGGTGTCGCTTTATGGCCAGTCAGATGACAGCTGCCAAATTTGACAATTTGCAGGTGGAAATTCAGAACGGAGACTATACTTTTAAGACAACCGGTTCAAAACTTCTGTTTGACGGTTATCAGAAAGTATATAAAAATAGTGTTGATGATGAAAAAGACAGAATTCTTCCGGCACTTTCAGAAGATGAAGAACTGGAAAACACAGATCTTATCGGAGAACAGAATTTTACACAGCCTCCGTCAAGATATACAGAAGCCAGTCTTGTGAAAGAACTTGAAGAGAAAAATATCGGAAGACCTAGTACCTATGCGCCGATTGTGGCTACCCTGTCAGAACGCAAATATGTATCCAGATCCAAGAAAACACTGATTCCGACAGAATTAGGATTTCTGATCACCGGTCTGATGGAGGAGTATTTCCACGAAATTGTTGATGCAAATTTTACAGCGGGAATGGAAGACCGGCTGGACGATGTGGAAATGGCAGAACTGGAATGGAAAAAGGTTATCCGTGATTTTTATGGTCCTTTTGAGAAGGAACTTGAGGCTGCTGATGCCGCTATTGAGAAAGTGACCATTGAAGATCAGCCTACAGGTGAAATCTGTGAA
>CABSEO010000088.1 GCA_902476665.1 uncultured Emergencia sp. | reverse complement strand
CCTATATTAAACAGGGTAAATTTGAACTTATAGAGAAGCCGAAACCTGAGTTGAAAGATACTCGTGACGCTATTGTACGTGTTACCCTTAGCAGTATTTGTACCAGTGATTTGCATATAAAACATGGAGGTGTTCCACGTGCGGTTCCTGGTGTCACAATAGGACATGAAATGGTGGGTGTTGTAGAACAAACGGGGGCTGATGTCACTTTGGTGAAGCCGGGTGATAGGGTTGTCGTTAATGTAGAAACTTTTTGCGGTAAATGTTTTTTCTGTCAACATGGTTATGTGAACAATTGTATTGATCCGAATGGAGGTTGGGCATTAGGGTGTCGCATTGATGGTGGTCAGACAGAATACGTACGTGTACCTTATGCTGATCAGGGACTTTCTATGATTCCTGACAGCGTCAGTGACGAGGCTGCCCTGCTGGCAGGAGATGTGCTGGCTACAGGTTTTTGGGCGGCAAAGATTTCAGAGATTACGCAAGAAGATACAGTACTGATTATCGGAGGCGGTCCGACGGGAATCTGCACTATGCTCTGCGTGATGCTGAAAAATCCCAAAGCTGTGATTTTGTGTGAAACAGATGAAGAGCGCAGAGCTTTTGTGCAAAATCATTATCCTGAGGTTTTGACGGTGAGTCCTGCGGAGCTTCCTGCCTGCATTAGAAAATATACCCCCTATGGAGGGGCTGATGTAGTTTTGGAAGCAGCGGGAACAGAGGCATCTTTTCGTATAGCATGGCAGAATGCAAGACCCAATGCCATTGTCTCGATTATAGCACTTTACGACAGGCCGCAGATTCTGCCGCTTCCAGAGATGTACGGCAAAAATCTGACATTTAAGACGGGTGGTGTAGATGGCTGTGACTGTGCGCAAATCCTGCACCTCATTGCAGAAGGCAGACTGGATACCAGGCCGTTGATTACACATACATTTTCTCTGTCTGATATTGAAAAGGCTTATGATCTTTTTGAAAACAGAAGAGACGGTGTGATGAAAGTGGCAATCAAGGGGCAAAACTGACGGCGCCTGGAATATGTGGATGGTTAGCGGCATTGAAAGTGAAATAGTTTTTCTGTTTTGTGTATAATTCTGTACAGATTTACATAAAAAAGTACGGCGGAGCGGAATCGCTCTGCTGTATTTTTTTGTTGGAGGATTTTTATATAAAAATCCTCGGAATTGACGTTTCAGGTTAGATTTGGACAAAAAGGCCAGCGGGCAAAAGTATCTTCTGAAAAATGAAAGGGAGCATCATCTTAACAGCACTGTATAATCTCACTCTTTACCGGAGAAACTTTTTATGAAAGAAGACGGGGGTGATTTTTTGAAATACAGAACAGACCTGGCGGTAGAGGGCGTGGAAAACCTGGAGGAAACGGGGACACGACCCGGGGCGAAAGATGGTATTATCATGGAAAAAGAGCAGATTGACGAGGATATTCGTGTGACAACCATTGATATCGTAAACCTGAAAGGGGAGGCAATTTTGGGAAAGCCCCGGGGCCGCTATGTGACTATGGAGATTGACGGCATTATCGATGAGAAAGAAGGTATTTCTGAGAGAGCGGCCAAAGCGCTGGCAGCACAGCTTTCAAAGCTGATAAAGCATCATTATCATCTGAAAGTGCTGGTGGTAGGTCTGGGTAACGAAAAGGTGACACCGGACAGTCTGGGACCCCATACTGTGTCCAAAGTGAAAATTACCAGTCATCTGTTTAAGCTTTTTAGCTGTGATGGTGATGAGGAAATGTCCAATGTCAGCGGGCTGGCTCCGGGAGTTACGGCAACAACCGGAATGGAAACAGCGGAGCTGATTAAGAAAGCTGTGGAGATGACACATCCTGACGCAGTGATCGCCATCGATTCCCTGGCAGCCCGCAATATCGACAGAGTGAGCACTACTATACAGCTCAGTGATACGGGGATCTCTCCCGGAGCAGGTATGGGCAATATGAGAAAGAAACTGAATGAAGAAACTCTGGGGGTAAAGGTCATTGCGATCGGCGTACCGACTGTTATCGATTCAAGAACTCTGATTTTGGAAGCTATGGAACAGCTGAAAATTCCGGAAGAGAAAGCATATCAGTATATGGACAGCAGAGAGTTTGATATGGTGGTCACGTCCACAGATATTGATCTGGTGATTAAATCTTTTTCAGACATCATAGCAAAAGCTGTTAATATTACCCTTCATCCAGGCATATACTCCTAAGAGCAACTTTTTTTGGAAAGGACAGCAGCAGGGGGCGTCTATGAGAAGAAAGAATTTGGTGATTTTTTTCGCTTTTATGTATGTAATCGCTGTAGCATTTTTTTTTAAAGGTATCACAGGAGAGGCTGTCAGCGGAGATCAGCTGACTGCCATGTGTCTGGAAAGTAGCCTGCCGTGCATGGATCTGGTGGCAGATACCGGAAGTACGGATGTGGCAGAAACTGAACGAACTACAGAAACAGCTGTGGAGACAGAAACAGAAAAGACGGAATCAAAAGCTGTAAAGAAGGATAATGGGGAGCCTAGAGTTCTCATTTATCATACCCACGCAACTGAAAGCTATTTGCCTTCTTCAGCGGGAAATTACCATACAACAAAAGAGGAAAATACAGTTCGTGATGCAGGAGACGTGCTGGAAGAGGTATTGGAGGATAACGGGATTTCAGTAGTTCATGATAAGACTCTCCATGACAACCCATCTTATAATGAATCTTACTCCAGAAGCTACGAAACAGTGAAGGCACTGCTGAAGAAATATCCGACTATTGAATGTATCATTGACCTGCACCGTGATGCCACGGCGGCGGAAATTGCCGGGCCTACGCAGAAGGTCAAAGGAAAAAACACCGCTGTTTATTCATATGTTCTCAGTAATACTACGGAAACCTACGAGGAAAACAAAGCCTTTCTGGCAAAGCTGAATACCATAGCCGGAACCAGCTATGACGGATACACGGCAGAAATTCTGGAGCGTCCTTACTGGTACAATCAGGAACTTTCAGGAAAATCTGTCCTGATTGAGATGGGGAATAACCGTAATAACATTAAGGAGGTCAGACAGTGCGCCAGATTTTTTGGGGAAATTCTGGCAGAAGCACTGGAGGAATAGCGATGAAAACATTGAGACAGGCAATGGTGGTATTTCTGATTTTTCTGACAGGAACTGTGGCCTTAGTTCATGTAGATCGTCAGTGTGCTATGATGGATGCTGATACCCATACAAGTCTTGGATCAGTGCTGGAAAAACTGGAAAATTTCATTGAAAAATAGAGGGTTTTACTATAAAATATATACTGAAACATTATTTGCAAAGTGAGGAAATCATGGATTATCAGAAATACATTAGGAATTTCAGTATCATAGCACATATCGACCATGGAAAATCTACGCTGGCCGATAGAATTATTGAAAACACAGGGCTTGTTGCCCATAGAGATATGAAAGAACAGTTCCTCGACAACATGGAGCTGGAGAGAGAACGGGGAATCACCATCAAGCTGCAGACCACCAGACTGGTGTACAAGGCAAAAGACGGCAATGAATATATTTTTAACCTGATTGATACGCCGGGCCATGTTGACTTTACTTATGAGGTATCCCGCAGTCTGGCAGCCTGTGAAGGTGCTGTTCTGGTGGTGGATTCCACGCAGGGTGTAGAAGCACAGACCATGGCTAACGTGTATCTGGCTCTGGAGGAGGATCTGGAAATTCTTCCTTGCCTGAACAAAATTGATCTGGCAAGTTCCCGTCCTGAGGAAACAAAGGAAGAGATAGAGGAAATGATCGGAATTGATGCTTCTGAGGCTCCCCTGGTTTCAGCGAAAGAAGGAACAGGTATTGAAGAACTCCTGGAAGCAGTGGTTCATACTATTCCGGCACCGTCAGGGGATGTGGACGGCAGACTGAAGGCTCTGATCTTTGACTCTGTCTATGATAATTATAAAGGCGTGGTGATTTATACTCGTATATTTGATGGACAGGTCAAAGTGGGAGACACCATTCGTCTGATGAATACAGGTAAGAAATACGAAGTGACCGAAGTAGGGGTTATGGCGCCGGGTCATGTACCGACCAAGTTCCTCAGAGCCGGAGAAGTAGGCTACATTTGTGCCAGCATCAAACAGGTCAGAGATGCAAGAGTAGGTGATACTATCACTTTGGACAAGGATCCGACAGCAGAACCGCTGCCGGGCTATAAAAAAGTTCAGTCCATGGTGTACTGTGGAATCTATCCTGCGGAAGGCGAAAAGTATGAGAGTGTTAAAGATGCGCTGGAGAAGCTGCAGGTAAATGATGCTGCGTTTATGTTTGAACCGGAAACATCCACCGCTTTGGGCTTTGGTTTCCGATGCGGATTTTTAGGACTTCTCCACATGGAAATTATTGTGGAACGACTGGAGAGAGAGTTTGGGCTTGCTGTCATCACTACTTCGCCGAGTGTTGTATATCGGGTTGTACTTCAGGATGGAAGTGTGGAGATGATACAGAATCCGACAAATCTGCCTGACCAGACAGAGATCAGCCATATTGAAGAGCCTATTGTCAAGGCCGATATCATGATACCGAAGGAATATGTAGGCTCGATTATGGAGCTGTGTCAGGAAAGACGCGGCAAGATGCTTCATATGGAATACATTACAGAGAACAGAGTGCAGCTTCACTATGAGCTGCCTCTCAACGAAGTAATTTACGATTTCTTTGATGCGCTCAAGTCCAAGACAAGGGGCTATGGCTCGCTGGACTATGAATTCATTCGTTATGAGAAATCTCAGCTGGTGAAACTGGATGTGCTGCTGAACAAAGAACTGGTAGATGCTTTTTCCATGATCGTACACGAATCCAAGGCTTACAGCCGCGGACGCTTTGTCTGTGAAAAGCTGAAAGAGATCATTCCGATGCATCAGTTTGAGGTACCGATTCAGGCTGCGGTGGGACAGAAAGTCATTGCCAGAGAAACGGTAAAGGCCTATCGGAAAGATGTGATTGCCAAGTGTTACGGAGGAGATATATCCAGAAAGAAAAAACTGCTTGAAAAGCAGAAGGAAGGAAAGAAAAGAATGCGTCAGTTCGGTAAGGTGGAAGTACCTCAGGAAGCCTTTACTGCAGTGCTTAAATACGATGACAACAAATAAAGGAGAAGATGATGAGTGACAAAGAACGTCTTGAGCGGTTTGAGACTATGAAGGCGGCAGTAGAAGCTCAGCATGCAGATCTTGTGGCAAAAATGGACGAGCTGCGGAGCCAGGGAAAACAGAAGACTGTCACCTATCGCCAGCTCATGGGAAATAAACTAGGACTTGAAAACATTCTACAGCTTTATAAGCTGTATGATATAGATTAGAAAGAAAATGAAAAAGCTTGGAATCTATCTACACATTCCCTTTTGCCGGAAGAAGTGTTTATACTGCGGTTTTTATTCAAAGGGCGACAGCACCTCCTTCGAGCAGGAGGCTTACATAAAGGAACTTATCGGCGACATTTCTGCATACGGGCAGCGGTATGGGAGAGATTACGAGATCGATACTGTATTTATTGGGGGAGGAACACCGTCTCTGCCGGATTCTGCTCTTATCGGACGGGTTTGCGAAAGTCTTTGGAAAAGCTTTCATATAGACAGAAATGCAGAAATCACCATCGAAACCAATCCCGGAACACTGACGGAAAAGAAACTGCGGGATTACAGATCTTTTGGAATTAACAGGCTTTCTATAGGGGTTCAGTCTCTGGACAACCGTGTTCTGAAAACACTGGGAAGAATTCATACGGCTGAAGAGTTTATGGAAAACTTTGCGCTGGCAAGGCAGGTGGGATTTGCCAATATCAATCTGGATCTGATGTTTGCTGTGCCGGGGCATACTATGGACAGCTGGGAAAATACTCTGGAGAGGGCACTGGAACTTTCTCCCGAACATCTGTCTTTTTACAGTCTGCAGATTGAAGAAGACACACCATTTTATCGAATGTTCCGGGACGGAATCATTGATCAGATTCCGGATGAGCTGGACAGGCAGATGTATCATAAAACCATCGCCCGGCTCAGAGAAGCAGGATATGTTCATTATGAGATTTCCAATGCCGCAAAACCTGGTTTTCAGTGTCGCCATAACCTGAAATACTGGTCCATGGATGAATATCTGGGAATTGGAAGCAGCGCCAGCTCCTATATAGAAGGCACTCGCTTTACAGAATCGCCAAACCCTGAGTTTCATATTAATACGAAGGAAGATGATATGAGTGAGTTTGTCTTTACAGGACTTCGAAAAACCTGTGGAATAGATCTGGGGGAGTTTGAAAAGCGGTTTTCGCAGGATTTCTGGAAGGTATACGGAGACAGAAAAGCGGAGCTTGCAGATTTCTTCAGAGAAGGAAAACTTATAGAGGAGGAAGGACGGCTGCGGCTTTCTGAAGCAGGAATTGATATTTCCAATGCAATTATGGCAGTTTTTGTATGAGGTAGTTAGGATGAAAAAATATATTTTAGCGATGGATCAGGGAACCACCAGTTCCAGATGTATTATTTATGATAAAAAAGGCAATATGATCAGCGCAGCACAAAAAGAGTTCCGTCAGTTCTACCCCAAAGAAGGATGGGTTGAACACGATGCTGATGAAATCTGGTCAACACAGATGACCGTGGCTCATGAGGCCATGCTTAAGGCGGGGCTGACATATCAGAATATTGAGGCCATCGGCATTACTAATCAGAGAGAAACTACAGTAGTTTGGGACAGGTATACGGGAGAGCCTGTCTGTCCTGCTATTGTATGGCAGTGTCGCAGAACTGCAGAATACTGTGACAGTCTTATGGAGCGGGGGTTTGCAGAAAAGTTCAAGAAAAAGACAGGTCTCCTGATCGACGCATATTTCAGCGGTACCAAGTTGCGGTGGATATTGGAAAACGTGGACGGCGCAAGAGAAAAAGCCGAGTCAGGTGTGCTGCTCTTCGGCACTATTGAGACCTGGCTTATTTGGAAAATGACAGGCGGCAAGGTGCATGTCACAGATTATTCCAATGCATCCAGAACAATGATGTTCAATATTAATACCTTGACCTGGGATCAGGAAATACTGGACATCCTGGATATTCCGTCCTGCATGCTTCCTGAGCCGAGACCGTCCAGTCAGATTTATGGGGAGACGGAAGATTTACTTTTCGGCGGACCTATTAAGATTGCGGGGGCCGCAGGAGATCAGCAGGCAGCATTGTTCGGCCAGACATGTTTTGAAGCGGGGGAGACCAAGAGCACCTATGGAACAGGCTGTTTCCTCCTGATGAATACAGGAGAAAAACCGGTAATTTCTAACAACGGTCTCCTGACAACTGTAGCCTGGGGGCTGGACGGGAAGGTGAACTATGCGCTGGAAGGCTCAGTGTTTGTCTGTGGAGCGGCTGTTCAGTGGCTCCGCGATGAGCTGAAG
>CABSEO010000087.1 GCA_902476665.1 uncultured Emergencia sp. | reverse complement strand
CAGCTTTGAAAATGTTGATTTTGTCTATGCTTCGAAAGCAGATAAAAAGGTGCTGAGTAATATTAATCTTTCTATTGCTTCCGGTCAGACTGTGGGTATTATCGGTGGAACAGGCTCTTCCAAATCAAGTCTGGTTCAGCTGATTCCGCGTCTTTATGATGTGACGGGAGGCAGAATTACACTTGGCGGAGTGGATGTCAGAGAGTACGACTTGAATGTACTTCGTGACTCTGTAGCTATGGTTCTGCAGAAAAACGAACTGTTTTCCGGAACCATCAAGGAAAATCTTCGCTGGGGAAATGAGACTGCCGATGATGAAGAAATTGAACATGCATGCAGACTTGCCTGCGCTGATGAATTTATTCAGGCGCTTCCCGACAAGTATGACACATATATTGAACAGGGCGGTACCAATGTATCGGGAGGACAGAAACAGCGTCTGTGCATTGCCCGTGCTCTGCTTAAAAAACCGAAGGTGCTGATTCTGGATGATTCCACAAGTGCTGTGGATACGAAGACAGATGCTTCGATTCAGAAGTCTTTTTCGGAATATATTCCACAGACAACCAAAATCATTATTGCACAGCGCATCAGCTCCATACAGCATGCTGATCAGATTATCGTGCTGGATGATGGAAAAGTTGCAGATGTTGGAAGGCATGAGCAGCTGCTGAAGCGCAGCGAGATTTATCGCGAAGTATACGAATCTCAGCAGAAAGGGGGAAGGGAAGATGAATAAAAAAGACAGAACGCATTCTGAAGGAAGACCGCCCAGAGAACGGTTTGATTTGAAGACACTGGGCAGACTGCTTGCCTATATGAAAGATTATAAACGAAGACTTATTTTTGTTGTTGTGTGTATTCTGATCAGTTCTGTGGCGTCGGCAGCAGCGTCACTGTTTCTGCAGACGCTGATAGATGACTATATCGTACCGATTCTTGGGTCAGATACACCGGTGTTCACCGGACTGCTGAAAGCCATAACTGTGATGGGGGCGGTTTATCTGGCAGGTGTGCTGTCAACACTGCTGTATAACCGGGTGATTGTCACTGTTGCACAGGGAACACTGAAGAAGATTCGTGACGAAATGTTTGAAAAGATGCAGAGACTTCCCATTCGTGCATTTGATACACGTACCCATGGTGATATTATGAGTCTCTACACCAATGATACAGATACCTTGCGGCAGATGATAGCACAGTCCATGTCACAACTCATTGCTTCGTTATTTACTATTGCGGCCGTGTTTATCAGTATGCTCTATGTCAGTATATGGCTGACACTGATTACAGTCTGTGCTATCTTCCTGATTCTTCAGATTGTCAAGGCAGTAACAGAACGGATCGGTGTGTTCTTTGTGATGCAGCAGAAAACTCTGGCTGATGTGAATGCCTTTGTGGAAGAAATGGTGAACGGGCAGAAAGTTATTAAAGTGTTCTGCCATGAGGATAAAGCAAAACAGGGACTTGGTGAAAAAAACAGGGCATGGGCAGAAAGTGCCGCCAAGGCCAACGGATATGCCAACTCTATGATGCCCATGATGAGTGCTCTGGGGTATATGCAGTATGTCGTGATTGCAGTGGTAGGCGCATATATGGCGATTGCCGGTGTGACGAATCTGGGACTGACCGGTACGGGAGAACTGACATTGGGCATGATAGCTTCCTTCCTTACCCTTTCAAGAAATTTTACCAATCCGATAGCACAGATTTCCAATCAGTTTAATGCAATTGTCACGGCTTTGGCAGGTGCTTCCCGCATCTTTGCCTTTATGGATGAAAAACCTGAGCAGGATGAGGGACGGGTAACGCTGGTAAATGCCAGAGAAGAAGCAGGAAAAATCCGGGAAACAGATGAGCACACCGGTATGTGGGCCTGGAAACAGCCTCACGAAGACGGAACTGTGACCTATACAAAACTGGAAGGAAGAGTAGTGTTTGACCATGTGGATTTCGGTTATACGCCGGAAAAACAGATTCTGCACGATATTTCTCTTTATGCCGAACCCGGACAGAAGATTGCCTTTGTAGGGGCAACAGGGGCAGGAAAGACCACGATTACAAATCTCATCAATCGGTTTTATGATGTTGCAGACGGAAAAATACAGTATGACGGTATTGATATCAATACCATAAAAAAAGCGGATCTCCGCAGATCTCTGGGCATTGTTCTGCAGGAAGTAAATCTGTTTACCGGCACCGTCATGGAAAATCTCCGGTACGGAAATCCGCAGGCGAGTGACGAAGACTGCATTGCAGCTGCAAAACTGGCTAATGCTGACAGTTTTATCAGAAGGCTTCCAAAAGGATATGATACAGTTTTGAGTGGTGACGGCAGCGGCCTTTCTCAGGGACAGCGACAGCTGATTTCCATTGCCCGTGCTGCTGTATCGGATCCGCCGGTCATGATCATGGATGAGGCCACTTCTTCTATTGATACCCGTACAGAAGGACTGGTACAGGATGGTATGGATAAGCTGATGAAAGGCAGGACGGTATTTGTCATTGCACATAGACTTTCTACAGTTCAGAATTCAGATGTAATTATGGTGCTTGATCACGGGCACATCATTGAGCGGGGAAATCACGAAAAACTCATAGGAGAAAAGGGAACCTACTATCAGCTTTATACAGGAGCTTTTGAACTGGAATAGCATCTCATACAGATAAATTCAGGTTTGAGACAGTAAAAACCGGTGCTTCAGATTCGTCTGAAGCACCGGTTTTTTATGTATATGATCTGCAATACGTCTTATTTCTGGTCGTTTTGGCTTTTCTGTGTTTCACTCCAGATTCTGTCTGCGGTGTCTTTCCATTTTGCAGCATATTCGGTACATTTGCTGCATAATTGATCGGCAGATTCCGGAGCTTCCAGATCTGTTGATTTTGCGCCGGTCATCTTAACCAGCTCTGGAAGAATTTCCGGGTTTTCAAGCATCGGACAAGGCCGCAGATGATTGTCGTTGAATGGCTGCCCTTTTCTATAGGCAAGGAACAGTGGCTGCTGCAGACATTCGATCAGAGAGCGTTCCTTGATGTTTGCGCCAGAGTAATGGATGAATACACATGGTTCAACATCACCATTGGCATTGATGTGACAATACCGTTCGCCGGCAGCAATACATCCGTGAACAAATTCTCCGTCATTCTGGAAATCGATTGCGAAGATTTCTTTTCCACCCTCAAGACCTCGGATTTCTCGAATTCTGTCATGCATATAGGCTCTCTGCTCAGGAGAAAGCAGCAGATCCGTGCTTGCATTTACTCCAACAGGCATATAATGGAAATACCATGCAAAAATACAGCCTTTGCTGATGAGCATATCCAAAAATTCGTCACTGGTAACGGTCTTGTAGTTCACACTGGTGTAACAGATAGATACACCAAATGGGATTTTTTTACTGTGCATCAGATCCATAGAATCCAGGGCCTTCTGATAATGACCGCTGCCTCTGCGGCTGTCGTTGCTCTCCTCAAATCCTTCAATGCTGACTGATACAAAGAAATTTCCAACCTCAAGCAGGTCGTTACAGAATTCCTCATCAATGAGAGTTCCGTTGGTGAATGCATGAAATGCACAGTCTTTATGCTTTTTACAGAGTTTAATCAGTTCCTTCTTTTTAATGAGAGGTTCTCCTCCTGTAAACAGATAGGCATGTATACCTAAGGATTTGCCCTCGCTTACGATTCTGTCCATATCATCAAAGGACAGGTTCATTTTGTCTCCGTATTCTGCTGCCCAGCATCCGGTGCAATGCAGATTGCAGGCAGTTGTCGGATCCATCAGGATGATCCATGGGATATTGCACTGATATTTTTCTGACATCTTCAGCGATGTTTTATATCCCCGAAAACCGGCTTCATAGCCTGCGTTAAGAGCGAAGGTTTTCAGGATATGCGGATCGACATCTTTTAGGATTCGCTGGGTATAGCGGGTCCATTTGCTGTCTGGGTTACAGGTTAAAGAACGCAGCATATCAAATGAAGAAGGTTCCCAGGAACTGCCAAGAATTTTCTGCATCATATCGATGATGTGACGAAAGGCTTCCGCCGTATCTTCACCCTTTTGTGCCTTGTTAATGATTTTTTCAATACCCATTTCAAAAGCTTTTCTTTCTATAGCATGTGCTCCGTGAATTGACATGATTGATTACCTCCTTGTAGTTAATGTATGTATTTATGTACATTTATATATCTTTTTCTTCTAATATGCCGTAAAGCAGAATCGACAGATGACGCCGAAACCTGGCTTCATGTTCGCGAAAAATTTCCTCCGCAGATATGTTTGATAAATTATTGCGAAAGGACTCTGCAAACTGAAGATTGAAATATTCAATATATAATCTGAAGTCCTCAACGATAAGCGGAAGTGAAAGACCCTTTCTCAAAGTTTTCTGGCTGAGAAATCCGGTCAGTATTGAGAGGCTGAGCTGCTCAAATTCCTTTCTGCAGGCGGAGATTTCTTCTGCCAGTCCTCCGGGATGAAAGGTTGCATCCAGAAAAATGCCTGAATAAATAGGGCTTTCCAGAAAAAAGGACATCCTTCCGTCAAAGTATGCCTTGAGCTTTTCTTCTAATGTTCCTGTAAATCCCTTTTTTCTCTCTTCCATGTATTCTGAGAATGCCTCAAAACATTGCTGAAGACAGGCGAGATACAGCTCATCCTTGCTGTTGAAATGATGATAGATAATTCCCTTGGAAAGATTATTGGTTTGGCAGAGGGTATTCAGAGAAGATTTTTCGTATCCCTTTACAGAAAATTCCTGTAAAGCTGCCATGATAATTCGCTGCTTAGACAGGGCGTTCTTGAGTTCGCGTTTCATAGATCACACTCTCCTAAATTCAGACCGGGTGGTCTGTTTATTGCTATGATAACACTTTTTAAATTTCCGGTCAATTGTAAAGTGCAAAAAAATAAAGAAAAGCTGAGAATGATAAGCGAGATGAAGATATCCGCTTGCGGTATGAAAAAGAATCTGATACACTTGATGAGGTGTTTTTTATACTGCAGGAAATATTAATTAATCATATTTTCACAATATCAAAAAGTCAACCGTGAAAAAATCGACGGAGCCGACTATTTTTATTGGAACAGAAAAGCGGGTGGTTTGCAATGAAATACGATTTAGCAATTTTTGATTTAGACGGAACAATTCTGAATACCCTTGAGGATCTGGTCACAAGCATGAACTATGCACTGAAAAGCTGTGGATATCCGCAGCGCAGCAGCTGTGAGATCAGATTGTTCCTTGGAAACGGTATTTTGAATCTGGCTGAACGCTGTCTGCCGGAAAATGCAGGTATAGAGGAAAGAGATCGGCTGGTGGAAACCTTTAATGAATATTATGCTGTCCACTGTGATGATCATACAGGACCTTACGAGGGGATCAGAGAGCTGATCAGAGCCCTCCGGCAAAAAGGAATGAAAACTGCAGTTGTATCTAATAAACCTGATTATGGAGTTCAGATACTGTGCAGCAGGCATTTTAAAGGACTCTTTGACTGTACTGCCGGTGTAAAAGAGGGCATTCGCCGAAAACCTGCGCCGGATTCCGTTCTGGAAGTGCTTCGGCAGCTTCAGATTGGGAAAGACAAAGCAGTCTATATCGGAGACAGTGAGGTGGATCTGGAAACTGCGAAGAATGCGGAAATGGACTGTATTTCTGTAGACTGGGGATTTCGTGACAGAGCTGCACTTGTACAGATGGGGGCATCTGTAATCGCATCTGATTCCAGAGCACTGCAGAAACTTTTAATCGGTATGTGAACAGTAATATTGACTTTTTTTTCATATTATGCTACACTGACTAAGCGTTGAGGGAGTAGATAGCTCTACAAGGAGTGACAAAGTCAACAGACTGATGATTTGGCTCATCTGGCTTGTCTTAAATAACGAGACTCAAGGTACGGCTTTTTGGTACCTGGAGTCTTTTTTTGTGCCGGGACGGATAAAACAGCCGGATTCTATACAATACGGGAGGATAATTTTATGGGAATAACAGGACTCTTTTTAATCGGTGCAGGGCTTTCTATGGATGCTTTTGCAGTTTCAATCTGTAAGGGCCTGTCTGTAGGAAAATTAAAGTGGAAACACTATCTGATTACCGGGGTGTGGTTCGGTGGATTTCAGGCTCTGATGCCTTTTATCGGGTATCTGTTCGGCTCAGCCTTTGAAAAATATATCACGTCTTTTGATCACTGGGTTGCATTCGGACTGCTGTTTCTAATCGGTGCAGGCATGATCAGAGAAGGTTTGTCAAAGGAGGAGGCCTGTGAAGATGCTTCTTTCGGAGTGAAAACAATGGGAGTCTTAGCTATTGCGACCAGTATTGATGCACTTGCTGTCGGCATTACCTTTGCGCTGCTTCCGGATGTAAACATTACAGTTGCGGTGTCGCTTATCGGCATTACCACCTTTGCTTTTTCTGCTTTCGGACTGAAGGTGGGAAATGTGTTCGGACTGAAGTATAAAGATAAGGCAGAGATTGCAGGGGGGTTGATTCTGATATTTATCGGACTGAAGATCCTGCTGGAACATACAGGGATCATCGGATAGGCTCAGCAGGCTGTTCCATGACAATGAAGAAAGAGAAAAATTTTACATTCCATAAAAACTGCTGGACAAATGGGTTTAAAGCGAGTAAAATATTTGAGTAATATTTTTTGAAAAACTGATTTGCGGCAAAGACATAAAATAAGGAGAAGACGGCGAGAGACGGGGTCTTATGTATCCTTCTCACTCAAAACGCCTGCACCCCCCCTTATTTTTTTGTTTTTGCTTTTATTTTTTGCAGAGACGAAAGATGGGAGGAATGCGTATGAAAAAATATATATTTGTAACCGGAGGTGTGGTTTCAGGTCTGGGTAAGGGAATTACGGCAGCATCTCTGGGCCGGCTTCTGAAAGCCAGAGGGCTGAAAGTTGCCGCACAAAAGCTGGATCCGTATATCAACATTGATCCCGGCACGATGAGCCCTTATCAGCATGGGGAGGTTTTTGTCACTGAGGACGGCGCAGAAACTGATCTGGATCTGGGGCATTATGAGAGATTCATCGATGAAAATCTGAACAGATTCAGCAATCTGACCACCGGAAAGGTGTACTGGAATGTTCTGAACAAGGAACGGCGAGGCGAGTATCTGGGCAGTACAGTACAGGTTATTCCTCATGTGACAAATGAGATAAAGTCTTTTATTTATAACGTGGGAGAAACCTCGGATGCTGATGTGATCATTACAGAAATCGGCGGAACAGTGGGTGATATTGAGAGTCAGCCTTTTCTGGAGGCTATTCGCCAGGTTTCTCTGGAAGTGGGGAAAGAAAACAGCCTTTTCATACACGTGACACTGGTGCCATATCTGAAAAGCTCGGGAGAGCACAAGTCCAAACCCACTCAGCATTCCGTCAAGGAACTGCGAGCTCTGGGAATTTCTCCTGATATTATCGTCATGCGGACAGATGAGCCAGTAGATCAGAGTATTGCAGATAAAATTGCCCTGTTCTGTAACGTGAAACG
>CABSEO010000086.1 GCA_902476665.1 uncultured Emergencia sp. | reverse complement strand
GTTTTCAATGCTTGGAGGAAGATTTGGATTGTCAAGGAAAAAAGATATTCCTAATTGGATGAAATCCTCGTGGTTCCGTTATGGATTTCTTATTTTTTTCTTTGCCATGTTTTTCTTAATGCTCTGGAACACTTATCTGGTTTTTTCCGGAGTCTCGGGGCTGCACCAGGCTGTGACCTTACTGTGGACTTTTAAAGTTCCGTGGCAATGGGCCTATCACGGGACACTTTTTCATCCGGCAGTTGCACAGTTTGCCTTTGGATTTTACAGTGTAATGATGACTTCTACTATTCTTGGAATCCTTACCATGATTCTGTTTAAACCACGAAGCTGGTGTGTTTACTGTCCTATGGGAACCATGACTCAGCTTATTTGTAAAGTGCGAAACAGGGAGTGAGATTAAATGAAAAAAATAATGTTGTTATTGCTGGCTGTCTTTGTTCTGACCGGCTGCTCATCTCATTCTGAATCCGGAAATTTTCGGCAGATTGAGATGGAAGAAGCAGTCAGAATAATGGCTGAAGAAACAGATTATACCATTTTAGATGTACGCACTTGGGATGAATACGCGGAAAAGCATATTCCGGGAGCGATCTGTATTCCAAATGAGGAAATTGACGATGAAGAACCTGTGGAACTGCCAGACAAAAAACAGTTGATTCTGGTTTACTGCCGCAGTGGCAATCGAAGTAAACAGGCATCTCAAAAGCTGGCAGACATGGGATATACCAATGTTGTAGAATTCGGCGGAATAAATGACTGGACAGGAGATGTAGAAACCGGTCAGTAGTGGCATATTAATTTATTAAAAAATCATCCCTGTGTAAAACACAGGGATGATTTTTTATTTCAGCAAATTTGTTATGTCAGTTGACTTAGAGTTTCGATTATTCAGCATACAGGTCAATGGCACAATTTGTATGTACCTTCTGCACGTCATCATTGTCCTCCAGAACATCAATAAGCTTTTTCAGTTTTTTGATATCATGTTCATCGGTAGGAGCACTTTCCATAGAAGGAACGAATTCCACATCAGATTCTACAAATTCATATCCTGCACCGGCCAGAGCCTGATATACATCCGCATAAGCTGCCGGATCGGTATAAACTGTAAAACTGTCCTCCTCTGATACCATGTCATCAGCTCCAGCTTCCAAGGCAGCCTCCATCAGCGCATCCTCGTCAATATCCTCAGTTTTTTCAATGATTAAAACACCTTTTCTTGAGAACATATAGGATACACATCCCGGTGTTCCCAGGTTTCCTCCATGTTTATCAAAAGTGGAACGGACGAAAGATGTGGATCTGTTACTGTTGTCAGTGAGACAGTCAACAATGATTGCCACGCCGCCGGGACCATAACCTTCAAAAGAAAGCTCCTCATAAGAGGCTCCCCCCAGTTCACCTGTACCTTTCTTAATCGCTCTCTGAATATTATCGTTAGGCATACTGATTGCCTTAGCTTTTTCGATTGCCACTCTCAGGCCTGCATTATATTCAGGATCTCCACCATCTTTAGCAGCTACCGTAATGGCTTTTGCATATTTTGTAAACATTGCTGCTCTTTTAGAATCCTGTGCCGCTTTTCTGCCGGCAATTGTACCGTGTCTTCCCATGGAGACACCTCCCATCTTTATTCTTTAGTATATTCAACTTAAATAGTATACTACAATCTTTATTCTGTTTCAATCATATTTTTGTGAGCTGTTGCCATCATCAGCTTAATTCTGTTAAGCTGATTCACGTCACTAGCTCCGGGATCATAATCAATAGCGGCAATATTGGCCTTCGGGTTCATTTTTCTAAGTGCTTTCATCATACCTTTTCCGGTTACATGGTTCGGAAGGCATGCAAACGGCTGAAGACACACAATGTTTTCTACCCCATTGTGAATCAGTTCCACCATTTCACCAGTCAGAAGCCATCCTTCGCCACACTGATTGCCGATAGAGCTGATTGCAGAAGCCGCCTGTGCAGTATCTTGAATATATGATGGCTCTGTAAAATGTTTACTATCCCGCAAAGCTTTTCGCATCGGCTTTCTCAGCCATTCCACTGCAGCAATACCTGCTTTATTAGTCATCATTTGTTTGTAGGAGCCGGAAAGGTTTTCGTAGTTAAATTTCTTGCTGTACATACCATAGAGGAAGAAATCCAGCAAATCCAGCACTACAGCTTCTCCTCCTTCAGATTCAATGATACCTACAATATCATTATTGGCATTAGGGTGATATTTCACCAGAATCTCTCCGACAACACCTACCTTCGGCTTCTTTTCACCGGTTCTTTCCACATTGTCAAATGCCTCTACAATACTTTTCAGATTTCTGGCAAAGGTTTTCTTGTTAAAGTGAATTACATTATGAACAATTTTGTCATGCCAACGATCCAGTATCTGCTGACAGGTTCCTGGAACTTTTTCATAAGGTCGTGTCGCGTAAAGAATCCGCATGATCAGATCTCCGTAAACACAGGCAACGGCAAGCCGCAGTCCCATCTTGGCAGTAATTTTAAAACCGGGATTTTTTTCCAGTCCCACTGCGTTAAACGATACTACGGGCACCTGTTCCATATCAAGATCTTTCAAGGCTTTTCGCAACAATGCGACATAGTTGCTGGCACGGCAGCCTCCGCCTGTCTGAGACATGAATACGGCAGTTTTATCCAGATCGTACTTGCCTGATTTAAGAGCAGATATGATCTGTCCAAGTGTCACAATGGTCGGATAACAGGCGTCATTATTGATGTACTTCAGTCCTTCTTCTACAGAATTTTTATCAACCGGAGGCAGCAGTACTGCATGATAACCGCACGCCTGCATTGCTTCCTCCATATAGGTGAAATGGATCGGTGACATCTGAGGAACGAGAATGGTATAGTTTTCCCGCATATCCTCTGTAAACAGCTTTCTCTCGTAAGGAGTGCCTTCCGGTCGTGCTTTCACACCGTTTTTTTCTCGCTCATCCATAGCAGCTTTCAGCGAGCGGATTCTGATTTTGGCAGCACCCAGACTGGAGCCTTCATCAATTTTTAATACGGTATATAATTTATTGTGGTTCCTGCAGATTTCCTCCACCTGATCAGTGGTAACTGCATCCAGTCCGCAGCCAAATGAATTGAGCTGAATCAGTTCGACATCGTCGCAGGTGCCGACAAAATTGGCTGCCTTATATAGTCTGGAGTGATATACCCACTGGTCAAGCACTCTCAGCGGTCTTGGAAGTTCAGCCATATGAGCCACGGAATCTTCGGTCAGAACCACCATATCGAAGGAATTGATCATCTTATCGATACCGTGATTGATCTCCGGATCCAGATGATATGGTCTGCCGGAAAGCACGATGGTCTTTTTATCGTGCTGACGGGCATATTTCAGTGCATATTCACCTTGCTTTCTGACATCGTTTTTAAAGCGTACCTGTTCCCTTCTGGCAAGGGTGACAGCCTTCATAATCTCATCTTTTTTGATATGGAACGGTTCCAGCTCTTTATGTAAAACATTTGCAAGCTTCAAATCATTATCATAAGGCAGAAACGGGTGTACAAAACGTACCATGTTTTCTGCGAAGATATCATCCATATTATTGGCGATAACTTCCGGATATGTAGCTACAATGGGACAGTTATAATGATTTGGTGCCGTTGTATCTTCATTGCGTTCATAGTTCAGACACGGATAAAAGATCAGTTTTGCTCCGTTTTCCACCAGCCATTTGATATGACCATGTACCAGCTTTGCAGGGTAACATGCTGTATCTGAGGAAATTGTTTCCATGCCCATCTCATAGATCGATTTGCTGGAAACAGGTGACAGCATTACTTTAAATTTCAGTTCGGAGAAAAAAGTAAACCAGAACGGATAATTCTCATACATATTCAGCACTCTCGGAATGGCTACAGTTCCGCGAACAGCGTCAAAATCCGAAATCGGTTTATAGCCGAACAGTCTCTGCAGCTTGTATTCATACAGATTCGGCAGCTTGTTGGCATGCTGGGCTCCGCCTGCTCCCTTTTCACAGCGGTTTCCAGTAATAAATCTTGAACCGTCACTGAATTTGTTGATTGTCAGAATACAGTGATTTTCACAACCATTACATCTTCCGTTGGTATGTTCCACGGTAAAATTATCCAGCTCATCTTTGTTCAAAATGGAGGATTCTGTATCTTCCAGATAATTTTCCATTGCAATGAGAGCACATCCGTAAGCTCCCATCAAACCTGCGATATCAGGTCTTACTACATCTTTTCCGATAATTTTTTCGATACTTCTGAGAACAGCATTGTTCATAAAAGTACCGCCCTGCACAACGATTTTTTCTCCTGCTTCATCAGGATTTCTAAGCTTGATAACCTTGTACAATGCATTCTTAATGACAGAATACGAAAGTCCTGCAGAGATATCCCCGATGGATGCTCCTTCTTTCTGAGCCTGTTTTACTTTGGAATTCATAAATACGGTGCAGCGTGTTCCCAGATCTACAGGATTCTCTGCAAAGAGAGCTTCTTCTGCAAAAGCATTCGTATCCAGATTCACCGACTTTGCATATGTCTCCAGAAAAGAGCCGCAACCGGAGGAACAGGCTTCATTAAGCATAATGTTATAGATCGCATTATCCTTAATCTTCATGCATTTCATATCCTGTCCGCCAATGTCCAGAATAAACTCCACTCCCGGAAGGAACTCTTCCGCAGCCTTATAATGGGCCATGGTTTCGATTTCTCCCAGATCTGCTTTAAAAGCGGTTTTGATCAGACCTTCTCCATAGCCTGTTACACAAGTATTGGCAATATAGGCACCCTGCGGCAAAAGGCTGTAAAGCTCTTTCAGCATGGTTCTCACAGCAGTAAGAGGAGTTCCTTCATTACTTTTATAAAATGAATACAGCAGATTCTTATCTGCATCGATAAGTGCCGCTTTCGTAGTGGTAGAGCCTGCATCAATTCCGAGGAAAGTCTCACCCTTTGCCCTTTTTATTTCTTTTCTGCGGATTTTATGCTGATTATGCCTTGACAAAAAGGCGTTATACTCATCTTTGTTTTTGAAAAGAGGTTCTATATGTTTTGTATCAGAAAGCTGACTCTGGTCGGCAGTCTGAATTCGATTTACAATTGTATCAAGAGACAGGAACTGTTTTTTTTCTGCAAGCATAGCTGCACCAATGGCAACAAAGTACTTGGAATCCTCAGGAAAGATCACATCTTCCGGTCCCAGCCCCAATGTTTCAATAAACCGCTTACGAAGTTCTGACAGGAAACACAGCGGTCCTCCAAGAAAAGCCACTTTTCCTTTGATGGTGTGCCCACATGCCAGACCGCTGATAGTCTGATTTACCACTGCCTGAAAAATTGATGCGGCAAGGTCTTCTACAGCTGCTCCCTCATTAATCAGAGGCTGAATATCTGTTTTGGCAAATACGCCGCAGCGTGCTGCAATAGGATAGATTACATTTACTTTCTTGGCAGCTTCATTAAGCCCCATGGCATCTGTATTCAGAAGAACTGCCATCTGATCGATAAACGCACCCGTTCCACCGGCGCAGGTCCCGTTCATTCTCTGTTCAATGGTGGCACCGTAGAAAGTAATCTTGGCATCTTCGCCTCCAAGTTCAATGGCAACATCGGTATCCGGTATCAGTACTTCCACGGCTTTACTGCAGGCAATTACCTCCTGTTCAAAATCAATTCCAAGGAGTTTGGCAAGAGAAAGACCTCCAGAACCGGTAATGACAGACTGCACGGAAAGACTCCCGTATTCTTTATACATTGCCTCAATTAGTTCTTTCACTTTTTCAAAAACATTGGACATATGTCGCTCGTAGCGAGAATACACTATCGAATCATTATCGTCCAGCAAAACCAGTTTCACTGTTGTTGAACCAATATCAATTCCTAATTTCATTTTCTACCTCTTATACTTACAAAGCGATAAAATTTATGCTGCAGTAGTTCGCATAACAACCAATATATTTTATCATGATTCCTGTATTTTTCAAGATTTAATTTAGTCTTAATTCTGTTGTACTGCCTGAAAAATTGTGGTAAAATCAGATTCATGAAAAGTATTATCAAAAAAAGAACTTATCAGGCAATCTACAGATTGCTGGACAGAGTATCGCCTGTTCCTTATGACTGTGGAACTCTATGTGGCGCCATCTGCTGTACCTGCGGACAGGATGATGAAGAGCTGGGAATCTATCTGCTCCCGGGAGAGGAAAAAGTCCATAACCGCAAGGATTCCTGGCTGACCTGGATGACAGAGCGTGCAGAGGATTATGACTTTCCCGAGTCCTGGACAGGAAGTGTACATTTTGTCAGATGCAAAACGCCGCCTGTCTGTCCCAGAGAAAAACGCCCGCTGCAATGCCGAACCTTTCCCCTGACACCTCATATTGATGAGAATGACACCCTTACACTGATATGGAATGATACTGAACTTCCTTATCAATGTCCTCTCATAAAAAACAAGACAGAGTTGACCCCTTCTTTTATAAAAGCCACGTATACCTGCTGGAAACATCTGATACGGGATCCTCTCATCTATGATCTGGTCAGACAGGACTCACTCAACAGAATTTTTCCTGAAACATCAGAAGAAATTGAAGACCTTGAACTTTAGAGTTACAAGGTCTTGATTTCTTTTTTGTATAATACGCGCAGCATCACTGCAGAGTAGATCACACCGATGATTTCGGCAAGAGGAAATGATGACCATGATGCCGTAATCCCTGCCAGATGGTAGATTATATATGCCAGTGGCAGAATTCCAATAAGCTGTCTCAAAAGTGATCCTATTAAACTGTATACCCCATGTCCAGTTCCCTGAAACAGAGTAGATGTAATAATACCAAAAGCTGCAGGAATAAAGCACAGGCTGATCACACGAAGTGCCGGAATTCCCATTTCCATCATTTCAGCATCTGCACTGAACAGCTTGAGGAAGAACTGCGGAAAGAGCTGGAAAAGAACTGTTCCGGCAGCCATGATGATTAATGCCGTTATCAGTGCTTTTTTGTATGTTTCCATAAGTCTGTGTCTGTTTTTTGCACCAAAATTGTATCCCATAATCGGCATAGCGCCCTGATTCAGCCCAAACACAGGCATAAAGATGAATGACTGCAGCTTGAAATAAACTCCAAGAACCGCAACAGCCGTAGCCGAAGCAGCCAGAATCGCATTGTAGCCCAAAAGCATTACAGAACCAATTGACTGCATAATGATGGAGGGAAAGCCAACTCCATAGATATCTTTTACAACAGCCCAGTCAATTTTAAATCCTTTTAGCTGAATCTTCACATCATGTTCAAATTTGAAAACCATAAATAAAGCAACCAGCAGTGAAACACACTGTCCTGTCACAGTAGCAATCGCTGCACCGGCCACACCCAGCTTAGGGAAACCAAGAAGTCCGAATATCAGGATCGGATCGAGAATCAAGTTTGTTACTGCACCGCTGAGGCTGATGATCATTGGGCTGATCATATTTCCGGTAGCTTGCAGTACTTTTTCCAGCTGAATTTCAATCATGCTGGAAATGCTGACCATGGTAATGATTCTAAGGTAAATCAGACCATCC
>CABSEO010000085.1 GCA_902476665.1 uncultured Emergencia sp. | reverse complement strand
GCAACTCAGGAGTGATATTCAATCTGTGCTTACATTCAGCACCGGGCTCTCACCGTCCCCGACTCGCTCATGCCTTTTCTTCACAGATCTACTGTCTCCGTCAAAGTCTTTGGCTCTATAAAATTTAATCCACTATTATCTTACTCCTTAATGGGAGTCATGTCAACAGAAATTTGTGTTCTTTTACAAATACTTTCAATTTTATTTGTTCTCATTTCCCTAAAAACGTGATTTTATCTCATTGATGGCTTTTGCAACTATCTTCTCTGCATCAAAACCTTCAATATCCAGCGCCTCTGCCTTAATACACTCGGTTTCTGGAATTCCCAGCATTTCTGCCAGACCGCAGAAATAATCATATCCGTAATTCTTATCGCCGATAAAACCGCCTGCCGTAGTGATATAAATCAGCTTCTTTCCTTTGCACAGTCCCACAAAGCCCGTATTTGTTGCCTTAAAGGTCAGGTCTGCAACCATAATATTTTCTATGTAAACCTTCAGAACAGCTGCAAAGGACAAGTCCCAGTATGGTGTACCGATAACAATATAGTCCGCATCTTTGAACTGCTTTGCCAGTTCAAAGATGGGATGGCTCCAGTCCTTTTGCGCCACATATCCATCACGTTCTTGCAATTTCTCAACGGTGTGAGTCTCCACACTGCCTCTGCGCAGCACAACGGTTTCCACTGCAACATCCGGGTGTTTTTTCTGAAACTCCTCAAGATATACGTCGCAGAGCCTTTTTGTTCTGGACTTTTCATCTCTGATACATGCATCCACAAACAATAATTTTTCCATGGTTCATTGCCTCCTGCCTATTTCAATCTATTGTTCACATCTTATTCAGTCATATTATTCCACTGAATCCAGCAGCCGCTTCAGTGCCTTGGCCTCATCTGCCGTCATGGTGATACCTTTCCCCATCTTCTCATGTTCCGGCGCCCAGTCTCTTAAATCATATTTAGCAGCACCCCCATTCCAGCTGACCAGATTCAGTTCCTTGCGCCAGCCTCTGGAATTCTCTGATAAAACACCAATCTCTTCAATAATTTCATATTTGATATCTGCCATACTTTCACTCCTTTTCTTCTGTCCTTTTACTAATTGTATCGATAAAGACCGCATTCAAAGACGATTCTCTTTCTGCCTGTTTTTTCAATCTACATTCTAAGCAAAATGATCATATCGATTTTCATTGCTTTATCCTATTGTAATTCTTCAATGAAAAGCAACATTCTATCTGATGCCAGTTCAGTATCGTTTTTTAATTCTTCTTTTTCTACCCATCTGTAATTTACTGTTTCGCCTTCCTGCAGCAAAACAGACTCTTTATCGCATTCAATAAAGCACAAATATTCCATATAAATGGAATGGGTATTCATATGAACAACTCTGCCGATTTCCTCTAGATCGTTACAGTGAATTCCAGTTTCTTCTTCCAATTCACGAACAGCACACTCTATCGGTGTTTCACCTGTTTTCGCCGCTCCACTGGCAGTCAGTTCCCACAAGCCGCCAAAAGACTTTCGGAAATCTCTTTGCATAAGTAAGTATTGTCCTTCTTTATGTTTTACTGCAACCTCACATACCAGATGAAAACACCATCTGGTATGGTTTCTCCTCTAGCCAAAGTAACATTATCCAGCTTATTGAATCCAGCATCATACGCATCCCATAATTCAGCCATCTGATACTTCTGTCCTTTCACTAATCAGCATAAGCTACCGTATTTTATCTGACACACAGAAATCCTTCCCTTGCATCACCTTTATGGTCGCTTATAAACTCTCATATTCTTCATATGTATATATCCTTATTGAGAAATGGCGTCCGTCCTTATATGAGCTAACTTTTATCGCTTTGCTGTTAATATAAAGTCATCAGCTGTTCAACATCATCAAAAGCCTCATAATCTCAATTTACACCTTCTCTGTGATAAATACTCCCCTTTTTCTCATCAAGTTCCAGACATTCCAGCAGTTTATCCTCACTATATTTTTTAATAAACATAATAAAAGTATAGGTTTTGATTCTGCCAGACAATCCTTTTTACACCTGACACATATAGCTGTGCGAAAATCCTTTTTCAATAGAACATTTTCTGTTTTCGCATTTGTTATTACCAGGACATCCATTTGAACCACAACCTTTGCATCTTGCATTTTCCTAACAAACACAGCGGGCAAGAGCGCATGCTGCAATTCCTAATTCTCGTTTTATCAGCGCTTCCACAAGTTTGCATCTGCTGTCATAAATCAATATCGATTTCATATTTACCGTCAATGAGCAGATAATCAACATTGTACCTTTGTGCAAGTTTCAGAAAGCAAGCGTTGTCTGCCAGTACACTTTCCATTGTGCAATACGAATCATCCACACGATTTTCGATAACATTGGCATATGCCCTGATGTCTGCAAAATGTGACTTTATATAATTCTCACTCATTACGAGACAGTAATACCGTATGTGCTGAAGATACGCTTTTTGAAAATTCTTCTGCCAGTCAAAAGGGATATAGCATCCTTCCACAATCAGATTCTGATGATTTTCTATGGCTGTCTTTACTATTTCACACACAATAGGCCATAAATACCCGGTAAGTTCACTGTCACGGCTGCCAGGAGTCAGAGTTGTATTTTTACTGCGGATCAGTCCCATTTTCAAATGGTCTATGGACAAGTACGGATATTTATATTTTTCGAGCAGTTTTTGCGCAAGAACTGTTTTTCCCGTATGTGATGCGCCTGTTATCAGTATAATCACGTTTCTCACCTGTGTTGCCAATTGTTTTTATGTATTTTACAGTATTTATATTATAGCATAAATCTACACTCTCAGCTTTCTTCGCAGGTTACGGCTCCATGGCCCCAGAGTTTTCATTTTTGGTAGTTCGCAATTTTCTCTGCCAGTTCCGACAGGTATTCCCACCGCTCCATCTTTGCAGAAAGCCGCATCTCTGTTTCTTCCTTCTCCTGGTTCAGCGCTGCCAGTTTTGAAAAATCGGTGGCGTTTCTCATCATCTCATTTTCAATTTCCGTCAGTCTGGTTTCCAGTATCTCAATATCAGATTCTATGGTATCATATTCTTTCTGCTCTTTAAACGTAAACTTCGGTTTCTGTTCTCTCCTGCTTGTATCACTTCGAGTCCCACTCTTCTTTTCTACGCCGACCGCAGATCTTTTTTCCTTTTTCTTTTCTGCTAGTTCCTCTTCTCTACGAGATGCATAATCACTGTAGCTTCCGTTATATTCTCTAATCTGTCCGTTTCCTGTAAAAGCAAAGGTTTTCCTTGTGACTCTGTCCAAAAAATACCTGTCATGGGATACAGCAATTACTGCCCCATTAAAACTATCCAGATAATCCTCTAAAACCGACAGGGTTTCTATATCCAGATCATTGGTCGGTTCGTCCAGAAGCAGTATGTTGGGTGCCTGCATCAGAATGCTCAGAAGATACAGCCGCCTTTTTCACCGCCTGAAAGATTGCCGATTTTTACTGAATGCATATAAGGCGGAAAAAGGAACCTTTCCAGCATCTGCGCAGCGGAAAAAGTGCCCTCATCAGTTCTGACTGTAGCTGCAATATCAGAGATGTACCGAATGATTCTGGCATCTTCATCCAGTGCCTGATTTTCCTGAGAAAAACAGCCGATTTTCACCGTTTCTCCCTTTTCCACAGTGCCGCTGTCAGGTGCCACCGTACCCATGATCAGATTCAGCAGGGTTGACTTTCCGCATCCATTGGGTCCTACAATCCCTACCCTGTCATTTCGCAAAAGGATATAGCTGAAATTTTCTATCAGTCTACGGTCACCGTAGGCTTTGGAAAGATTCTCGATTTCAATGATTTTCTTTCCCAGACGACTGGACAGGGCAGAAATCTCCAGCTGCCCGTCATCAATTACAATCTTGCTGCTTTCCAGCTGCTGAAATCTCTGAATCCTGCCTTTTGCCTTGGTAGTCCTTGCCTGAGCTCCCCTCCGGATCCATGCAAGCTCTTTTCGGTAAATGGCCTGACGCTTCCGCTCGCTTGCCAGTTCCATCTCCTTGCGGGCAAGTCTTGTCTGCAGATAATAGTCATAATTTCCTTCATAGCTGTAAAGTCTGCCTCTATCTATTTCCACAATCCGGTTTGTCACCCGATCCAGAAAATATCTGTCATGTGTAATCATAAAAACAGCACCTTTATAATTATCCAGATACTCTTCCAGCCAAACAATCATATCACTGTCCATATGATTTGTCGGTTCATCTAGAATCAACAGATTGCTGTCTGCCGTTAGAACTGCAGCCATTGCAACTCGTTTTCTCTGTCCTCCTGAAAGTTCTCCCATTTTCTGCTCAAAATCTGCAATCCCCAGTTTTGTCAGCATAGCCTGACACTGATACAGTTCATAATGACCGCCAGTTTTCTCCATGTCGCTGACTACCTGCTCAAGAACTGATCCCTCAGGATTAAAAGGGGGATTCTGCGCCAGATAGGCAGTTCTCAATTCTCTTGATCTGGTAATGACACCGCCTTCTTCGTCCACAACCCCTGCAATGATTTTCAGCAGAGTGGATTTTCCACTGCCATTTACCCCGATAAGACCAATTTTATCTGTATCCTGAATAGACAGATCAACACTGACCAGAAGGGGTTTTTCTGTATAACTTTTTTTAATTTTTTCTGCATTTAATAATATCATAATTCTATTATATACGGACTCTCCGCTTTCTTTCAAGGCGTAATTTATTCACATGACAAGAAAAGAAAAAGACTGCCATCGCAGTAAGCAGCTACTGCGTTGACAGTCCGGAGGCATATTTAGCAAAGTAATGTATAAAGTAAATGCGCGCTGACACCGGCAAAAAGTCCGCCGATGGTATGACACAGAATTGCTCTCCCGGTCAGTTCTCTGAATCCCAGAGAGTCCATCATCGCCACATGGGTACTCAGATAGCCGCTCCAGCACATACACATGGAGGTAAAAACAGCAATATCATTTCCTGAGGCAAGACCCTGCTCCACCAGATTGGGAACCAGTCCAATGGCAGCTCCCGCTGCACCCAGTGCGGTAATCGGCACCGAAATACCTTCTGCTGAAGTAAAGCCGAACAGTGGCGCCAGAATAAATTCCACCTTATCTGCCAGCCAGGGCAGAAATCCGATTCCTTCATAGGCAGCTCCTGTAAATGTTCCGTCTGCAGAAGGTCCTCCGGTCAGCATCATCACAACGGTGCAGATAATCAGGACTCCCGGAATGATGGCAACCCCCATGGAAACTCCGTTTTTTCCGCCTTCCAGCATAGCTGCCATAAACCGTTCACCCAGGCTTCCTTCCCGAATCATTCTTTCATCCAAAGAGATCTGCCCGCAGCCCGACTTTACATCAGCATTCTGTACAGCTCCATAAAGTTTTTTAGTATGAAGAAGCATCAGTCTGGCACTGATGACGCTTCCAATTACCGCTCCCAGATTACCAATAAGTGCAGCCGTTACAAAATTCTCGCCACCTGGAGATTTAATACCTATCATGAAGGTAGTGATAATCATCCCCATACCAAATGCAGTTCCAATATTAGTCAGTGCCGGCAGCTGATACTTTTTGAAATATCTTCTGAAATTATCATCCTCCGCCAGAGACAAAATAGCAGGATTGTCAGACAGATAGGTTGTCACAACACCTACCACACTTGCGCCCGGCAGTCCATAAAGAGGTCTCATCAGAGGAGAAAGCAGCTTATTAATTGCTGCAACCACACCAAACTCCGTCAGAAGGCCTGCTGCCGCGCCGGCAAGCACAGCAATTGCCATAATGTATAAAACAGTATTAATCAAAAGATCATAGGCGGTATTCATCAGTGTATTCATCATATTCACAATCCCCATGGTACTGCCCAGAAATCCAAAAATCACAGCAAAAATCCCAATAAAAATCAGGGTTTCCAGACTGAAAGCCTTTTTTACTCTTGGCTTCCGGTTCTCCACAATCTGAATCTGCGGAGATCTTCCTTGAAATTCCTTGTTTACAGACAATCTTCCCTGCATAATTCGTTCCTTCTTTCTCTTTGTTTTGTCATTGCATTATTTCTGGCATTAGTGTATCATGAAAGCATAAAGCACAAAAGCGAAACTTTATCATGTTTTTTATAACAAAACCAGATAAAAAGGAGAACTGCCATGGAATTTAACCTACAGAAATATCAGGCCTTTGTAAAGACTGTCCAATACGAAAGTTTTACAAAAGCAGCAGAAATTCTGAATTATTCTCAGTCTGGAATCAGCAGAATGATTGGAGATCTGGAACGTGAATGGAATCTGACTCTTCTTGAACGCGGCCGCGGTGGTGTCTGGCTTACCTCCCAGGGGAAAGCTCTTCTGCCTTTCATTCAGTCTCTATGCAGAGAATTTGAGAATCTGCAGATGCAGATAGATGAGCTTTCCGGTATGCAGACCGGTCTAATCCGCATTGCGACTTTTTCCAGTATTGCAACACACTGGCTGCCCAACATCATCACCAGGTTTCAACAGGATTACCCCCATATAGATTATGAACTTCTTATGGGAAACTATGAGGAAATTGAAGAATGGGTGTTAGAAGGAAAAGCAGACTGTGGATTTCTCCCTTTGCCCGTCTCCCCTTCTTTAGAAACCATTCATCTGGCCAGAGATGAACTGGTAGTCACCCTTCCAGAGAATCATCCCATGGCCTTGGCGGAAAGCTTTCCGCCTGAAGCACTCTGTCGTTACCCCTTCATTCTGGCAAAAACCGGAAAACGTATTGATGCAGATGAAATATTCAGACGTCATCACATTAAGCCCGATATCAGATGCTCCACTTTCGACGACTATGCGATTATGTCCATGGTTGAAAGCGGACTGGGTATCAGTATACTGCCCAGTCTGATTTTAAAACGGAGTCCTTACCGGATTGTAGCTAAACCTTTAAGCACTCCGGCATACCGAGAGCTCGCTCTGGTCCTCCGCAATGAAAAAACGGCCACACTGGCCGTCAAAAGATTCCTGGAATATCTGAAATTCAGATAAAGATCTCGTTATCTAAGGCTTTAATTCCAGCAGACTGCGAAGACCTTCCGCAAAGATGGCAGTCATTTTGTCCAGACTCTCGATAGATATAAATTCGTTGGCTTCATGCGCCAGTTCCTCCTCATAAGGAAACAATGGCCCGAAAGCAACCGCTTCTGGAATTGCTCTGGCATAGGTGGCCCCACCGATGGTAAAAGCTCTGCTTTCCGTATCACCGCTGATCTTCCGATACACATTCATCAGCCGTTTAACAAACGGTGAATCCGGCTTAATATCCACAGGCGGCAGGTATTCTTTTTCGGTACAGATAAAGCCTGCCGCGCTGCAGGAATCCTGCAGCGCCTGCCAGATTTCTTCTTTTTTCATAGAAGCGGGATATCGCAGATTTGCCTCTAATTCCACATCTTTCCCGTTATATCGTATAACGCCGATATTAAACGTCAGTTTTCCTGTCAATTCGTCCTCAAAATCTATCCCCAGCTTTTCTCCATGGTAAGTCATACCGATGGTACGACAATAAATTTCAACAAAATCGCCTATCGACAATGTACAGGGAAGACTGTGCAGAGCAGCAAATATGATACCCACAGCGTTGCTCCCTTTCTCCGGAGACATGGCATGCGTGCTTTTTCCTTCAGCCTTCACCCTGACTTCTTTCCCCCGGGCACAAGCTGTAATGCCGCTGTGACGGTTCAGCAGTTTCACCGTCTCCT
>CABSEO010000084.1 GCA_902476665.1 uncultured Emergencia sp. | reverse complement strand
GGATACACTTCGCAGCATGTATCATCTCGCAACAGCCAGAGTCTGTGTACTGGATGCTTATTGGCCGGCAGTCTCCATTCTGCATCATAAAGAGTCTCTGACAGTTATTCAGATGTGGCATGCTTTGGGCAAAATTAAGAAATCCGGGTATCAGACTTTAGGCAAGGAGTCGGGACGGGGCGAAAAGTTGGCGAAACTCTTGTGTATGCATGAAAATTATGATTATATTGTGGCAGGAGGAAAGGCATGGAATCCCTACTACTGTCAGTCTTTTCACACGACGGAAGAAAAACTGGTTAACATCGGGCTTCCCAGAATTGATCATCTTCTTGAGACCGAAGATGAAAACCGACAGGCAGTTTTTAGTGATTATCCTCAAATGAAAGAAAAACAGGTGATCCTGTATGCACCTACTTTTCGCAGAAATATAGAACTGAAATGGGAAGAACTGCTTGAAAAAATTGACTTTAACCAATATATTCTGGTCATAAAAGGACATCCTAATCAGAGGATAGAAGCAGAAGGCGACGGCATTTTGCTTTGTCCGGAGTTTAAGGCGGTGGATCTTCTTGCTGTGTGTGACTATCTGATCACAGATTATTCCGCTATTGCGGTGGAAGCAGCAATTTTGAATAAAAAGACCTACTATTACCTGTATGATTATGAGGAATATACTGAAAAAAACGGAATCAATGTCAATCCTTTTGAATCTATGCCGGGCTGTGCTTTTAGATCAGCCGGTGAACTGATGGAAAGCCTTGCCTCAGGAAATTATCCAAAGGAGAGTCTGGAGGCATACCGACAAAAATACCTGCCTGAAGATCTGGGACATTCGACAGAGAAGCTGAGAGATTTGGTGCTTTCGCATTTACAATAGACTGAAAAAGAGAGAGTTGAAGACTATGTTTAAACTAGCAAAAAAATGGATCAAGAGACTGAAGCTTTTTCTGCTGTACTGGCGGAGAATCGTTTTTGTAAAGAATCACTTTAAGTGTTCACTGATCAAGAAAATCAGAGCCAATATCTGCGGAGGTTTTCTTGCAGATCAATGGATGTTGTATGATTTTGACCACAATGACAAAAGAGAATACCTGTCCGAGTTCGACTGGTACCGTTCCCGCTATATCAATGAGCCTTTTGATTTCCTTCTGAACAACAAAATTGCGGCAGCTGAGATTCTAAAACAGTATGTGCGGGTGCCGGAAAGTTATATGATTAAGAATAAAGGTTTTCTTACAAGTTTTGACAGCGAACATATGGAGTATGATTCAGCTGTTGCCTTACTGAAAGAAAAGGGGAAACTGTTTATTAAACCCTATGGTGCAGGTAAGGGGAATGGCGTGAACATTTTGATTTATGAGGATGGCAAGATCTTTGTGGACAAGAAGGAGTACACGGAGGAAGAGTTTATTGATTTCCTGAAAGGAAGAGATGACTGGTTCCTTTGTGAATCCATGAAGCAGCATCAGTACTCTGACGATATTTATGATAAAACGGTGAACACTATCAGGCTGATCACTCTGAGAGATATCCATACGCATCAGTTCAAAATTTTTTTTGCTGTGCAGAGAATTGGAACTTCTGCTACTATTCCCGTAGATAACGGCAGCAGGGGAGGCCTTGTGGCAAAAATTGATTTGGATACAGGAATCTTGTCCGAAGCAAGATGTCTGCATAATCGAAATGTTTATAAGGTACATCCTGATTCCGGCGCTGCAATTGAGGGGGCACAGATACCACGCTGGGACAGTATCAAAGAAGAAATGCTGGCACTGGCTAACAAAATGCCGTATATGCATTTTATCGCATGGGATATTCTTGTGACTGAGGACGGAAGCATCTGTATTATCGAGGCCAACACGTCTTCAGGAGTTAATATTATTCAGCTCTGGGGCGGCCAGAGAAACGATGAACTCGGAGATTTCTACCGTTATCATAAAGTCATTAAAAGATAATCAGAACCTGCATTTGCAGGCTTTACGAGGAGAAATACATGAAGTATATCATCATGGCTGACGGAAAGGGAACCAGATGGAAAAACTATGGGAATATTCCCAAACACTTTATTAAAGTGGATGGAGAAACGCTTCTTTCCAGAACAGTAAGGCTGTTGAAAGAACTGGATCCCGGCTGTCAGATCATCATTACTTCGCACGACCCCAGGTATGAAGTTTCCGGGGCGGTGCGCTACGAGCCAAAGAATAATGTGCTGGAAATCGATCGTTTTACAGAGGAACTTATCGAAGATGACGTATGTTTTCTATATGGAGATACCTACTATTCGGAAGAGTCGGCAAAGACCATTGTCGCCACAGATGCGCAGGATCTGCTCTTTTTTGGAAACGAACGGTCTATCGTGGCGGTAAAGATTAGAGACTCTGCGGTTTTCAGACATCATGTGAACCGAGTGAGAAATTTGTTCCTGCAGGGTGTTATCGATAAATGTATCGGCTGGCAGGTTTATCAGTCCTTTATGGGACTGCCCTTTGGAGAAAAGAAAATTTCTGGGAAATACATCAGACTGGAAGATGATACCAGAGATTTTAATTCTCCTCAGGATTTTGAAAGCAACAGGAGGAAAGACGATTAATGGGTTTTTCAAAATTTGTAAAAAAATCAGTGGTCAACGTTTTAGCTTTGGGACCTACATCTCGTGGTTTTACAGGGAAAGAGGCCAGAAGATGGGTGCGGGGTGTATATAAAAGCTATTTCAGACGGGGAGACTACACCTTTGCACAGGCAAGATGGGCTGTTAAGAGGGGATTTCTGCCTGCCCAGGTAGAGAGTCTTGGACTTACAGAAGAAAATTATAAAGATACAATTTCTGCTAAGGAATATGCTTTTTTACGTCCTTTAAACGGCGGCTACAGTAAATGGATCACTGACAAAGTGACCATCAATGCCATATTCAAGCCGTACAGAGATGTAATGCCAAAATGCTATTATCAGATTTATAAAAGATATACAGAAACAGAAATCATTCCTCTTTATGATTTTGAGGCCGGTGATACTTTTGATGATGTGCTGGCTATGATTGAAAAAAAGGGGACATTGAGAGCACGTCTTTCCAAAGGAAGTAAGAGCAGTCTTCTCTCTTTCAGGGATGGTCAGTTTTATTTTGACGAGACTCCATGCAGCAGAGAATTGATGGTTAAAAAGCTTTCTTCCTACAATGCTGTTATTGTACTGACAGAAGATGTGCAAGCTCAGGAACCATTCCAGGGCGCAAGACTGAATCTGGTGATATTTAATGAGCAGGGAGATAATCCGGTTATTGGAGATTCCTATATCAGTTATGAAAGACTGGAACTGATGAAAAATCCTTTGCCCAACAAACTTTCTGAAGGGGATGATCTGGAGGAAATTGATGAAGCTCCGGAAGAATTGGGAGAGGAATTTGACAAGATCTATGCTTATGTGGATTCACAGACAGGTAGAATCAGCCAGCCGGTCAGCCTTAGAGACGGAAAGAAAACACCTAGAACCAAGAATCCTAATAATGACTGTGACATTGCTGACAGTGTTCCATTCTGGCAGGATATTGTGCAGACCATAGACAGTATGTGCAGATTCGTGCCTCAGCTTGAGTTTTTTGGACTGGAAATTGCCATTTGTCAGAATGGATTTAAAATCATGCGTATGATCAATCATCCGCCTTATCCAAAAATTATGCCTTTCAGCAAAAGGACTTCAGAATATCTGAAGTACAAGGCTGAGCAGAAGAGGGCCGCTTATGCAAGAAAAGGCGTGCGTATGAGAAGAGCTTTCAAAAAAATTAAACTGAAAGTCAGAGCGACCTATGCCAGAATGTTTTTCCCTGACGGTCTGATTCCATATCTGTCCATCAGATGGTTTCAGGATCTGAAAAAGGATTTCCTGACCAACAAGGATACGACTTTAAGAGAAAAACTCTGGGCGGCTAAACACGGTTTTTTATCTTATCGGCTGCATCAGTACGGCATCACAAAAGACAACTATCGAAATTATATTGCAGACTTTGAATACAAATGGCTGAGACATATTAACAATAAATACAGACACTGGATGGAGGATAAGATTACAGTTAAGTATATCTGTTCTGATTACAACAGCTGCTTCCCTGAATACTATTATCACATCAGTCTGAAAAACGGAAATAACAAGATGATTCCAATGATGGACTGCCCGGAAGGCTTTGGAAATACATATGAAGATATTTTCAAGCTGGTGCAGCTCAAAGGTGCTCTTGCATTGAAACCTGATGAGGGTTCTCACGGCGACGGATTTTATAAGTTTTCCTATGAAAACGGAAAATATTATCTGAATCATCAGGAAGCCAGCAAACAAGATGTGCTTAATATTCTGGAGGATGTAAAGAACCAGTACCTGGTTACGGAATATATTAATATGCATCATGAGATTAAGCGGATTTATGACGGTGCTGTAAACACCATTCGTATGATAGTCTTTAAGAAAGACGGAAAAAATCCGGTGATCGGCAATGCTTATATGCGTTTTGGTTCAAAGAGAACCGGTGCTGTGGATAACATGGGGGCCGGCGGCATGTTCGCCAGAATAGATATTGACACAGGAAGATTCTACGATGCAAAAATCATTGAGGCCAATGAGATTAAACCTTGTCTCTGTCATCCGGATACCGGTGTCAAAATTGAAGGGTATCTGCCAAACTGGGATAAAGTTAAGGAGCAGGTGCTCAGTGTGGCAAGAAATATTCCTCAGCTTGAATATTTCGGATTCGATCTGGCTCTTACTGAAGATGGTTTGAAGTTTCCTGAAATCAACCGTTTTCCTGACTATCCGGCCATCGAAAAGTATACACCTTTGACCATTGATTATCTGCTTTACAAACTTGAACAGAAGAAAAAGAAATACGGTTACGATGTGTCAAGAGGACATAAACTGGTTAAACTTCCAAAGAGATAAGGCTTAGAAAGGATTTTTTGTGAAACTTTTAAAAGAAATACTGAGAGAGCATTTTGAATATAGAAAACAGCTTGTTAAACTGGCAAAGTCAGAGCTGATAAAAACATATAAAGGTGCGGCATTGGGCTGGTCCTGGGCTTTGATTCGTCCTGCAATCACTATTTTTGTTTTCTGGTTCGCCTTTTCAGTGGGACTTAGAAAGGGCGCGGATGTAGGAATCTATCCTTTTTTTCTGTGGCTGATTGCAGGAATGATTCCGTGGTTTTATATGCGTGATATGATCACAGGCGGCGCAGGGTCGCTGCGGAAATACAGATTTCTGATCACAAAGATCAAATTCCCGATATGCACAATTCCTACCTTTATCAGTATGTCACTGTTCATGGTGCATATAGGGCTTCTGATTGTCATGATCTTCATCTTTATGGCATTTGGATTTATGCCGGATATCTACTATCTGCAGCTGCCGCTTTATATGCTGATGATGTTTTTGTTTCTCACATGCTGGGGACTGTTCAGCGGTGTACTTTCAGCCATCAGCAAGGACTTTCTGAATCTTGTGAAGTCTATGACTACAGCACTGTTCTGGATGTCAGGTATTATCTATGATGCCAACGGTATTGATCAGGAATGGATTAGGAATATTCTTCTGTTCA
Source organism: uncultured Emergencia sp. (assembly GCA_902476665.1). GTDB lineage: Bacteria > Bacillota > Clostridia > Peptostreptococcales > Anaerovoracaceae > Senimuribacter. Next base: position 2,231 of record CABSEO010000084.1, on the reverse strand, counting down.
ATCCTATCACTCTGATTGCCAACGGATATCGGAACTGTTTTATTTATAAGCAGTGGTTCTGGGAGACACCTCAGGAGCTCCTGAATTTTGCAATCGTATATCTGATAATGATTGTGCTGGCAGTGAGGTCGTACAAAAGGCTCAGAAAGGATATTCCTGATGTGCTGTAACAGGCGAGTATGGGAAAAAGGAATGATTTATGGATAATAATACGGCAATAGAGTTTAAAAATGTTTCAAAGGTATATAAATTATACAAAAATGACAAGCAACGGTTCCGCTCCATCTTTTCAAAACGGATTAAACCTAAACTGAAAAAGGCTACAGACAATGTCTCACTGACCATTGAAAAGGGAGAATCTGTAGCGCTGTTCGGAAGAAACGGTGCAGGAAAATCCACTATTCTAAAGATGATTACAGGGGTAACTTATCCCACTAGCGGAGAGATTGCGGTAAATGGAAGAGTCAGTGCGCTGCTGGAACTGACGGCCGGATTTGATCCGGAGTTTACTGGCAGAGAGAATATTTATTTAAGAGGACAGCTGATGGGAATCGCTGAATCTGAGATTCGGGCTTTGGAGGAGGAGATTATCGACTTTGCTGAGCTGGATGATTACATTGATCAGCCTGTGCGAACTTATTCCAGTGGAATGAAGGCGCGATTGGGATTCGCCATCAATGCCAACATTAAACCTGAAATTCTTATCGTGGATGAGGCGCTCAGTGTCGGAGATAAAGAATTCAGACAGAAGTGTAATCAGAAGATTAATGAAATCGTCGATAGTGGAGCAACGTTCTTATTTGTAACCCATTCTACCAATGTTGCGAAAAACTTTTGCAAAAGAGGGATTGTTCTGCGTATGGGCAGAGTAACTTTTGACGGAGAAATCAATGACGCAATAGAATTCTATGAGGATTTTTTGCAGAAGGCCAGAGCAGAACGTCTTGCAAAGGGGACAAACAAGGTTCTGGGGTAAGAGAATAGGAGTGAAATTATGTCAAGACGCCAAAATGAAATTTTTGCACACAACAACAAGTATGAGAGAAACATCTTTAAACGATTCGGAAGGTGGTTTCGAAATCTGAAAGGATGGCAGAAAGGGATTCTTATCACTCTGGTGGTGGTTCTGATTATCGCTGTCGGTATTGCTACCTATGTTTTTGCAAAGCTGGGTATGATTGACAGGGTAAACATTGATGAAAAAGAGTTGTCCTGTGTGGATGTAGACGGCTATGTCAATATACTTCTGCTGGGAGTAGACAGCCGGGATATGGACAATATTGAAGGCTCAGGTGCCGATGCGATTATGATCCTCAGTCTGAAGGAAGATACCGGCGAGATAAGATTGATGAGTGTCTATCGGGATACTTATCTGAAATTCGGAGATACAGACACTTATGGGAAGATTACAGACGCAAATCGTTACGGTGGTCCTGCCATGATGATGTCTTCTTTGAATCAGGCCATGGATCTGAATATCAGTAAGTTCGCTGTGGTAAATTTCAAAGCAGTGGCAGATCTGGTCAATGCGGTAGGTGGTATTACTGTTGATGTGCAGGAAGAGGAAATCGAACAGCTGAACAAATATACAATACAGACTGCAAATAATATCGGCCAGAAGACCTACCAGCTGGTGAAAAAGGCCGGAGAACAGAATCTGGAAGGGGTACAGGCAGTATCTTATGGAAGAATCCGTAAGGGCGTTGGTGATGATTATAAGAGAACAGAACGTATGCGTGTTGTACTTACTGAAGTTTTTGAGAAGCTGAAAACTATGAGTATAGGAGAACTGAATGATCTGCTGGATCAGATGCTCCCACAGGTACAGACCAATCTTTCCAACAATGATATGCTGGGACTGGCAATGCGGCTTGTAAACTTTAATATCAAAAGCGGCGCAGGCTGGCCATATGATCTGACCGGAGGGTATATTGGAGAAGTCTCTTATGTATTCCCTGATGATCTGGTTACCAATACTATTAAGCTGCATCAGGAGATGTTTGGTCAGGAGAATTATGTTCCGACTGATACAGTGCAGATGATCAGTGATACAATCAGCAGCAATATCAATTCATCTGTAAGCAATCAGAAACCGATCGATACAGGACAGGAAAGCCCTGTGATTGATGAAGGAAATCAGGATCAGAATACCGGACCGAACGGTTCAGGAGGCAGCACAGGCAGTGGAAGCGGCAGTAGTTCAGGCAGCGGCTCTGGTGGAGGCAGCACAG
>CABSEO010000083.1 GCA_902476665.1 uncultured Emergencia sp. | reverse complement strand
CCCGCTGAGCCACATGGCAGTTTCACATTTCGCCCTGCTGTTCAATCCCTTTGTTACTACATTTGTAAAAGCCATTCCACCTCCAGATCGAGTAATTAGCTCAGTAAAGCCGCCTACTACAATCAGCATGATGATTGACTGCGCATTTGTAGAATCAGAAACGCTCGGAAAAACCCAGTCCCTTAATATCACAATACCGCCTTCATAGATATTGCCGCCGCAGACCATAGCTGCTGCCAGAAGAACAGAAATAACCAGAGAAATAATTACATCTTTGGTATAAATAGCAAGCCCGATGGCAAGTAGCGGCGGGATCAATGAGATCAACCCTAATGATTCCATAAAAATTCTCCTTTCTTTGCTTTGTAAAAACTGGTACGTTAACCGCTTGCCCTTTACTTATGCAACAAGCATGCCAATATTTTTTCAAGTTCCGCGATAAATCGGCACGCAAATTGCATAAGAGTATGGCAGAAACTTTCATAAGGAGATCACGATGAAACTGAGCTTATTTTTTCTGATCGTTTTTTTTGCCAATATGATCCAGGGAATCACCGGATTTGCCGGAACAGTGTTAGCTATGCCGTTTGTAATCTTACTATATGGTATTGATGTTGCCAAGCCGTCGCTGACCATACTTGCGCTTCTGGCCGGTCTCCTTGTCGCATTGAAAGGCTATCGTCATATCGTGTGGAAAGAGTTTTTCAAAATTCTAATCATTATGTTTGTCGGCGTATTTATCGGTGAATACATTTATCTTTACCTGCAGACAGAAGTTCTGCTGCAGATTTTTTCTGTCTTTGTAATTGTGATTGCGGTAATGGGTATTCTTGAAAAAAAAGAATGGAATCTGCCTGAACCGGTGCTGAATTTTATCTTACTTTTAGCCGGTATTATTCATGGAATGTTTGTATCAGGCGGACCTTTACTGATTATGTATGCAGTAAAGAAAATCCCGGAAAAAGATAATTTTCGAACAACAGTTTCCATGCTCTGGGTAGTTCTGGATATTTATTTAATTGTTAAACAGACTGCAGCAGGTCTTATGACCGAATTCACTCTATCAGCCACCCTTTGCAGTGTGCCTGCTCTGATCATAGGAGTTTTTATCGGCAATCATCTTGCAGAAAAACTGACCCAGAAAACTTTTCTGAAGCTGTCTTATGTACTACTTCTGATATCAGGAATAAGTCTGCTGGTATAAAACTGGCATGAATATTGCTTTTTAAATTCTTAGATTATACCTTTGAAGGAGGAGAATGATGAACAAGAGAATTGACATTGACGCCATCCCTGGCGAACGCTGGTTTCCAAAAGAGACAAATTTTGAAGAAGACATGCCTCTTTATTGGGGTGACTGGGGTGTATCATCTGAGGTTGATACCTTAAAAGCGGTTCTAATGAGACGTCCGGGCAAAGAGATTGAAGATTTTAACGCTACGGAAGTCAGATTTTCAGAGGAGCCGATTGATGTAGAACTGATGCGTGCGCAGCACGATGCAGTCGCGGATATTTACCGTCAGCACGGAGTAAAAGTATACTATGTGGAAGAACAGAGGGAAGACCGCCCAAATGCTATCTTCTGTCGTGATCTGGTCTTCATGACTCCAGAAGGAGCTATTCTGACAAGACCCGGCATGGCAGCAAGACGCGGAGAAGAACGCTATATTGCAAAAGCGCTTTCTGACATAGGCGTACCTATTTTAAAAACCGTCAGTGGTGACGGCATGTTTGAAGGAGCTAATGCTATGTGGGTAGATCGCCACACCTGCGTTGTTTCTACGGGAAGCAGATGTAATCAGAGCGGTTATGAACAAGTGAAACATGAACTGGAAAAGATGGGCGTCACAGTATGGCATATGCAGCAGCCTTACAGCAATATCCATATTGATGGACTGATGAATCCTGCAAGCGATGATGTTATCATGCTGCATGCTGCTCAAATTCCATACGACATCGTAGACATGCTGAAGAAAAAAGGATATAAAATTCTAGAGGTACCATCCCGTACTGAAATCCGTGAGACTTTCTGCTGCAACTTTGTTGCCCTCAAGCCTGGACTTATTGTAATGCCGGAAGGGAACCCAAGAGCTCAGGCACTTCTGGAAAAAAACGGCATTGAGGTCATTACTGTCAATGTCTCCGAAATCATCAAAGGAAAAGGTGCACTTCACTGTATCACAGCATTTTTGAAACGAGGCTGATTCTGACAGATACAGAACCAACGAATTCGTTGTAAGTCGTCAGTGTTTCTGTCATCATAGCTAAGTTCTGCAGAAATCACTTCCGCCTGACTCCTGTACAGGAGCCAGGCACAATATAACGATTGACTCTTCAGTTTTACTGTAAACGAAAGTATTCAAACAGAAAGACGACCGGAAAACTTCCGCCCGCCTTTCTGTTTTTGGATTCTATTTTATTTTACCTAGCTTGCGTTTATACAGCAAAACGGCCAGAATCAGAGCCATCGTTTCCGACACGCCCATGGACAGCCAGATCCCTGTCTCTCCAAAAAGTGTTGCCATAACTAATAGACAGGCTGTTACAAAAACCAGTCCTCGTCCTACTGAAATGGTCATGGCAGGCCGATTTTTTTCCAGTGCCGTAAAATATCCGGCTAGAATAATTACTACACCCAGCGGCAGAAAAGAAACCGAAAACAGTTTAAAAGCTGATATGCCATCAAGATATAGTTCCATATTCTCAGATGGATCGATAAACACGGCCACTACAGGGTTGGGATAAAGCACTCCGAAGATGAAAGCCACCAGAGAAGCAATTCCTGCCGTACACAATGCGATCCTCAGAATATAGCGATGAACATAATTTTCCTCCCTGCCGTGATAGTAGCTTACAAGTGGCTGCATGCCCTGATTGATACCCATCATCGTCATCAGAATCAGCTGCGAAACATAAGCAATAACCGTATAGATAACAACGCCGTCATCACCTGATACTCGAATCAGCACATTATTAAACATAAAAATAATTACACCAACAGAAAATTCGGTTACACTGTCAGCAATACCCAATTTTGCAAACCCCAGTACTTCCTTCAGTCTCCATTTGATCTTTACAAAACTGAAATAGGATTTTCTGGATAAAAAATGTGCAAAGAAAATAGAAAAAGTCATCAGCTGAGAAAGGCCTGTGGCAATAGCCGCACCTTCAATTCCCCAGTGAAATACCATAACGAAAAGCCAGTCCAGCACAATGTTGGTCACAGCACCTGCTGAAGTAGTAAAAATCGCTTTCTTCGGAAATCCATCTGCCTTGATAAGAACTTCCAGATTATAGGACGTCATGTAGCAAGGTACAAACATGATGATAATCCGCAGATAATCTTTTACATATTCCAGTGTAGCTTCCGTTGCCCCCAGTATCAGAGCAAGACGTTCCAGATTCAGCTGTGCGATAATGACCACAATCCAGGCCAGACAGAAGACTGTCACAGCACTTGTGGTAAAAATCTCATTGGCTCGCTTGCGATCTTCCCTTCCCTTATAAATAGAAGCTCTTGTGCTGGCACCAACCGCAAAGAGAATCCCTAAAGCAAATGCAGTATTAATAAACGGCATAGCGATATTCACTGCAGCCAGAGCGGTGGTACCCACACCTCTTGCAACAAACATGCCGTCTACCATAGTATAAATCGTGTATACCCACATTGCCGCCACTGATGGCAGTGCATAACTGAAGAATTTGCGTTTTACATTTATTTTTGTCTCAAGATTCATTTTTAACAACTCCTTATCTTGATTTCATTATAAACCTTGGTATAATACTAAGGTAAAGGAGTTTTTTTAAAATGAAAGAATATTATAAAATAGGAGAAATCTCTTCTTTATACGGAATCGGGACCGACTCTCTGCGTTACTACGAAGAACTGGGAATTTTAAAACCTCGCCGGGATGTCAACGGTTACCGTATGTACAGCATCAGCGATATCAGGACGCTGAATATACTCAGAGAACTTCGCTCCATCGGTTTTTCCATGCAGGAAATCAAAGAACATCTGCAAGACTTTAATGTAGAAAAAACCCTTGCGCTGTTCCGCAGTGAAGTCAGTGCCATTGAGGAGAAAATCAGTCAGCTGGACAAACTGAAAGTTCACTTGAACGGGCGTATTAAAGAGATGGAAGCTCATCTGAATGCAGATTTTATATTTCATCAGCCTCAGATCAGTCAGTTTCCGCCAAGAAAAATTCTCAAGCTCAGTGAAGATGTATACCGTGATGAAGATCTGGACTTTGTGCTCAAAGAGCTGCAGAAAAAAAATCAGGATCAGCTGTATATCATCGGCAACGGGGATATGGGAGCTGTGATTCCTCTTGACTGCATTGAGCAAGGCGGCTACGGCCGTTTCAGTGCAGTTTTCTGCAGAGTAGAGGACGGGGAAGATTTTGACGAGATCATTCCGGCTGGAGCCTATCTGAACACCACCATCAAAGGGAGCTATCAGAAAATCCCTGAAGCATGGAAACAACTCTTTTCATTTCTTCATGACAGCGGTCTGTCGGCCGATGGAGATCCAATGGAATTCTACATCATTGACAATCACGATACAAATGTAGAAGATGAATATATTACAGGACTTCAGATCAAAATAAAACGGTAGTACCATACCAAATTTCATCTCATACAGGAAGGGTGCGAAACAGACTCGCACCCTTCTTATCATTTCTTGTTTACAACCCTATCGCTCGCATCTGGCCTTTAACTTTTCCCACTGGCTGTCTACGTAACTCTGAGCCTCTTCAATCATCCATTCATTGCCTTTTGCAAACATATGTCTGAATCTGCCCTGTTTTTCCAAAAATCGTTCTACCGGCAGCTTCTTTGACGGTTCATAGGTAAGTCTCCACTGGCCATCTTCAATTTCGTAAAGAGGCCAGACACAGGTATCCACAGCCAGCTTACAGATCTCTGCCAGATCCTCCATATCATACCTCCATCCTCTCGGACATGGCGATAATATATTCAAGAAACAAGGCCCTTCTGTATAAATAGCCTTGTGGGCTTTGCTGTGCAGATCTCTGAAATCACCGAGAAAAGTGGTCTGTGCTGCATACGGCACATTGTGAGCCGCAATAATCTCAGTCAGATTCTTCTTATTCTGTACCTTACCATAAGACTTTGCTCCTACAGGTGTCGTGGTTGCATCCGCAAATCGCGGTGTGGCAGAAGAACGCTGAATACCTGTATTCATATAAGCTTCATTGTCATAGCAGACATAAACCATGTCATGTCCCCGTTCCATAGCTCCAGAAAGAGACTGAAAACCGATATCATAGGTACCGCCGTCCCCTCCAAAACAGATAAACTTAAAATTGTCTTTTATTTTCCCTTTTTTCTTCAGCACATTGTAAGCCGCTTCCACTCCGCCAGTCATTGCGGCCGCATTTTCAAAAGCACTGTGAATATAGCTGTCCTCATAAGCCGTATATGGATATATAAATGTAGAAACTTCCAGACAGCTTGTCGCGTTGGAAACTACCGCTTTATCTCCTTCATCCAAAGCGCGCAGCACACCGTTTACCGCAACACCTGCGCCACAGCCGGCGCAAAGTCTGTGACCCGGGGCTAATCTGTTCTTTTTCTCTAACTCTGCTTTCAAACTGTATGCCATAGTTATCTGTCCTCCAAATCTCTCACACCGATATGTCTGTAAATCTGACCCACTTCTCCCGTCCGGATCATATAGAAAAGCGCATCATAAATTTCCTCAAAAGTGGCCGTTGTCACATCTCTTCCACCAAGCCCATATACATAATTGACCGCCATCGGCCTTTCTTTTAAATCATAAAGGGCTGATCTGGTTTCTGCAAAAACAGGACCGCCTGCGGCAGAGAATCCTTCACATTTGTCCATGACTGCAACCGCTTTAATTTTTGACAAAGCCGCTGCCAGTTCTTCCATTGGAAACGGCCTGAAGACTCTTAGTTTGATAAGCCCCACTTTCTTGCCCTGCTGTCTCAGCAGATCCACTGCTGCTTTACCCGTGCCGGCAGATGAGCCGATCACGACAACAGCTGCTTCTGCGTCTTCCATTCTGTACTCTTCAAAGAAGCCGTAGCTTCTGCCGGATATTTCTCCGTAGGCCTGTCCGACCTCCAGAATCCGTTTTTTCGCAGCTTTCATAGCCTCTGCCTGTGCCTTTTTTACTTCCATATAATAAGGCGAAACACCATAAGGGCCTACTGCAAGCGGATTTTCTGACTTCAGAAGATAGTTCTCAGGATTATATTCTCCGACAAAGCGCTTTACCTCATCATCTTCCAGAAGTTCGATGTTCTCCACTGCATGACTGGTGATAAAACCATCCTGACAGATCATAATCGGCAATCTGCAGTATTCTGAAATCGGCATAGCCTGAATATAGTTATCATAAGCTTCCTGATTGTTTTCTGCATAAATCTGAATCCATCCCGTATCTCTGCAGCCCATGGAGTCAGAGTGGTCATTATTAATATTGATAGGACCGGTCAGTGCTCTGTTGACCACTGCCATAGTAATGGGAAGTCTGGCGGAGGCGGCAACATAAAGCAGTTCCCACATCAGCGCAAGCCCCGCAGAAGAAGTAGCAGTAATTGCTCTTGCACCTGCTGCCGCAGCTCCGATACAAGTGGACATGGCAGAGTGCTCCGACTCTACTGCGACAAATTCGGTGTCCACTTTTCCATCGGCAATATACTTGGAGAAATACTGAGGAATTTCTGTAGAGGGTGTAATTGGAAAAGCACCCATGACATCCGGATTAATCTGACGCATCGCTACAGCTACAGCTTCATTTCCGCTCATTCTGTCTTTTACTGCCATTTACTTTTCCTCCTTTCCCATGGTAATTGCTCCGAATGGACATACCTTGGCACAAATGCCGCACCCTTTGCAGTGAAACAAATCTGTATCCAGCCGTTTTCCATCTTTGACAGGAATGGAAACATCCGGGCAGAAAGGTACACAAAGCATACAGTGTTTACATTTATCGGCGTCAAAGAAAGGAGTCAGAACTCTCCATTCTCCTGTATTCACCAGCTTGGATGTACCCGGTTCATAAATCTCTGCGCCGCAGGTCAGTTCCTGCCATGCGCTGTGTTCATTGATATATCTGGCTTCTTTCATATCTTAACCTACCTTTACTTCGTTCATGGACATTCTCAGCGCCTCCATATTGCCGTCGATAACTCCCGGCTTTGAGGCAAACTTGTGCCGGAAAGACGCTTCCATATCTTGTAAGAATTTCTCGTTATCTACCACATTGCTGACTTTTACCACTGCTGCCAGCATCGGAGTATTAGGAAAGTTCTTTCCAAGGGTCGCCACGGAAATCCTTTCTGCATCCACAGTGCACACCTTTCCTTCATAGCCTCCGAGAAGTCTGCGAAGTTCTTCCGGTTCTTTGCTGCTGTTGATGATAATGGCGCCCTCTGGATCAAGACCTGCGGTCACATCTACAGAGTGAAGCAGGGTTTCATCTACCACTACCACATAATTGGGCTTGTAAATGTTGGAATGAATGGTGTTCTTTCCATCAGAAATTCGATTGTAGGCAGTAATAGGCGCGCCCATTCTCTCCGGACCGTATTCCGGAAAGCCCTGCACCTGTTTGCCTGAGCTGAATGCAACGTCAGCCAGCAGCAGACAGGCTGTCTTCGCACCCTGTCCACCTCTGCCGTGCCATCTGATTTCCACTGTTTGATTCTTCTGTGACATGTTCTCTCCTCCGCTACATGAAAAAAACTCCGTCCTGTATCAGGACGGAGATATAAATATCTTCGCTAAACCACCTGCTACAGCATACCATCATATGCTCTTCCG
>CABSEO010000082.1 GCA_902476665.1 uncultured Emergencia sp. | reverse complement strand
GCTTCTATCGGGTCCGCCTGTGACCATATCGATCACTTCGAGACCCAGATGCCTTACGCAGTGACAGTGGGTACCATCTGTGCAGTGATGTTCTTAGTTACAGGCTGGGTATTAACACCGCTCATGCTCTTTGTTGCTGCAGCGGCGCTGATTGCTACAATATACATTTTACATCGGATTTCAGTAAACAGACAGGGAAAAGCAGAGACGGTTACTGAATGATGAAAGAAGGAGGAATAGAAATGGAACAGAAGATTATCAATTTAGATGAATGCCTCAAAGAAGGAACAGGACTGCCGGATATTCAGGCTATTGACGGAGAACGCTGGTTCCCGAAAGAAACGACCATAGAGCAGGATATGAAAACCTACTGGGGCGGCGATTTCGGATGCAGCTCTGAAGTCAACAGACTGAGAGCCGTGCTTTTGCACCGTCCGGGTCCGGAAATTGATAACTTTGATTATCAGAAGGTGCGGTTCAGAGCTCCGGTGGATCCGGAGAAATGCCGTCAGCAGCATGATCTATTGGCCAACTATTACAGAGAACATGGCGTAGATGTCTACTATGTGGAGGAACAGAGAACAGACAGACCGAACGCCATGTTCGAGAGAGATCATCTGTTCATGACACCGGAAGGCGCCATTATCAACAGACTTGCCATGGAGGAAAGGAGAGGCGAAGAAAGATATACTGCACAGAGAGTTGCAGAGCTGGGTATTCCTATTGTAAAAACCATTGCCGGTGACGGAATTTTTGAAGGCGCCAATGCGGCTTGGGTGGATCGAAAGACGGTCATTCTGTCATATTCCAGCAGGGCCAACCGTTCAGGCTATGAACAGATGGAAACGGAACTGAGACGTCAGGGAGTAACGGATATCATTCCGATGCAGATCCCTTACGGACACGCTCATGTGGACGGCCTGCTGAACTTTGCCAGCAATGATGTGGTGGTGCTGCATGCCTGCCAGGTACCGTACATGGTAGTGGATGCCCTGAAGAAGAAAGGTTATCAGATCATTGAGACACCGTCCCTGACAGAGACTAAATACTGCTATGCCACCAATTTTGTGGCAATTGAGCCGGGTCACGTTGTCATGAGCGTCGGTGCCCCGAGAACCGTTGAAAAGATGGAAAAAGCAGGAATTAAAGTTGATATACTGGATCTCTCTGAACTGAACAAGGGCAGAGGCTCTGTGCATTGTCTGACCGCATTCCTGAAACGAGATGCACAGTAACAGGTGAGAGACAGAATGACGCAGGCTGAAAACGGTTTGAAATATGTTTGCAGTTGTTAAAGAATAATTGAAAACACCGGTAAAATGCTCTGCTGAGAATGATTGCCGGTGTTTTTTTCTGCAGGTGAAGAGTTAAGCGACTATATTTATAATTTGAGGAGGTAAACAATGAAAAATTTGTGGGGTGGAAGATTTTCTCAGCAGATGGAAGATTGCACGGCAGATTACAATGAATCCATCAGCTTCGATCATGTTTTATACAAGTACAGTATAAAGGCGAGCATTGCTCATGCAACTATGCTTGCAAAGCAGAATATCATTTCTGAAGAGGATTGCTCCGAAATTATCAGAGGTCTTAAGGTTGTTGAAGAAAAACTGGATCGTGGAAAAATAGAATTTGACATCATGGATGAAGATATTATGATGACCATTGAAAAATATCTGACTGAAGAAATCGGTGAAGTGGGCAAACGTTTGCATACTGCAAGATCTAGAAATGACCAGAACGTTGTGGATGAGACATTATTCCTTCGTGATGCCATCAACACCACAATGAACAGACTTGTTGACCTGATGGAGGTAATAGTGGAGAAGGCGGAGGAACAGAAATTCGTTATCATGCCCGGCTTCACACATCTGCAGCATGCACAGCCAATTACTGTGGGATACTACTATATGGGACGATTCCAGGGAATTAAGCGGGATTATGAGCGCTTTGCAGAAAGCAGAAAAAGGGTAAACATAAACCCTCTTGGGGCATGTGCTCTTGCGGGAACCACTCTTCCTTCCGATCGCTTTATTACAACAGAACTGCTGGGTTTCGACCGCCCGTCTGAAAACGGACTGGATACCATTGGAAGCAGAGATACATTTGCCGAATACCTGTTTAATGCGGCGCTCTGTATGGTTCATATGAGCGGTTTTGCGGAAGAAATGGTTGTGTTTAACTCTCAGGAATTCAGTTATATCAATATCGAAGACAGTTTTTGCACCGGTTCCAGCATTATGCCACAAAAAAAGAATCCGGACATTGCCGAACTGGTTAGGGGCAAAGCAGGACGTGCTATCGGTAATCTTGTAAACTTAATGGTAGTTCTGAAAGGAACTTTTCTCACCTTGAATAAAGACTATCAGGAAGATAAAGAAGCGTTATTTGATTCCATTCATACGCTGGACAGGACTCTCAATGTTTTTGCAAGAATGCTGGTGCACATAACCTTCCGTGAAGATGTGCTGAAAAAACATCTAAAAAGCGGATTTCTGGAGGCTACTGACATTGCAGAATATCTGGTTACCAAAGGTGTTCCTTTTCGCAAAGCACATGAAATAGTGGGAAATCTGGTAAAATACTGTGAAGTAACAAATAAGTATTTCTGTGATATTACCAGAGCTGATCTGGATAATTTGGGAATAGACTATGGTCTGGAAAATCTGGAACAGTTTACAGTGGAAAACTGCGTAAAGAACAGAAACAGTTTTGGCGGTACCGGTTATTATGATGTGGAGCGTCAGATTGCAAACGCAAAAAGTTTCCTGGAAGAAATAAAAAAGAGCAATATGCTTAGATAAAATAAGGAAAATCACGATAAGAAAGAACCATTAGTGTCCGCTGAAGGTTCTTTTCAATGAAAACGGGAATCCGAATGTCCCAGGGTGAGGAAAAAGTAGTTTTGGAAAACAGAGAACTAAATATCAAATTTATGTTAAATTTGCGTGACAAATCTGATAAAGTGGTATAGAATGATCCTGTATGAATAATGTGCTGGACTGCTTCCGCCGAAGCGGCCTCAATTGTTATAAAAAGGAGAAAAGGAGAAAAATTTATGACAATGATAACAAACCAGTCTGTATGCGACTGGGTCAAGGAAATGGCGGAATTAACCAAACCGGAAGAAATCGTATGGATAGACGGCAGCAAAGAGCAGCTGGAGGAGATTAAGAAGCTGTCACTGGCTACCGGTGAGATGATTGAGCTGAATCGTGAGAAACTTCCGGGTTGTTTATATTACCGTACTAATCCGAAAGATGTTGCAAGAGATGAGAAGAGAACCGTAATCTGTACCAGCAGAAAAGAAGATGCGGGTCCTACAAATAACTGGGTGCAGCCTGAAGAAATGTACGCGAAGCTGCGCAAACTTTTTGACGGATCCATGAAGGGAAGAACAATGTATGTGATTCCGTTTTCTATGGGTGTGCCGGGAACAGAATTTTCAAAGATTGGAATTGAACTGACAGACTCTATCTATGTTGTACTGAGTATGGCAATCATGACTCATGTAGGCGGAAAAGTCATTGATCTGCTCAATGAGGGTGCTGATTTTACAAAGTGCCTGCACTCTAAAGCACAGATCAATGAGCAGGAGAAATATATTGCTCATTTTCCTGAAGATAACACTATCTGGTCCATCAATTCTGCCTATGGCGGCAACGTGCTGCTGGGCAAGAAGTGCCTGGCTCTGCGTATCGGCTCCTATCTGGGCAGACAGGAGGGATGGATGGCAGAGCATATGCTGATTCTGAAGATAGAAAACAGCAAAGGCGAGGCAAAATATGTCTGCGGTGCATTTCCAAGTGCCTGTGGCAAGACCAATCTGGCAATGCTGACACCGCCGAAATACTTTAAAGATAAAGGCTATAAGATCTCAACAATCGGAGACGATATCTCATGGCTGAGAATAGGCAGTGACGGAAGACTGTATGCGGTAAATCCGGAAAATGGATTCTTCGGAGTAGCGCCGGGAACCAATGAAAAGTCCAACCCTAATGCACTGAAGACTACTCAGAAAAACACTATTTTTACCAATGTAGCCAGAAATCTGGATGATAATACGGTATGGTGGGAAAAACTGGATAAGAATCCGCCTGAAAACGGAGAAGACTGGTTGGGAAATCCTTGGAACGGAAAGACTTCCACAGAGAAGGGCGCACATCCGAATTCCAGATTTACAGCTCCTGCAGAAAACTGCCCGACTATTGCTGATGAATTTAAAACAGGGGAAGGTGTTCCAATTTCCGCTATTATTTTCGGCGGCAGACGGGCTAAGGCTGAGCCGCTTGTTTATCAGGCAAGAGACTGGAACCACGGCGTATTTATCGGTTCTGCCATGGCTTCTGAAACCACAGCGGCTGCTAACGGTAAAGTGGGTGTAGTCAGACATGATCCGATGGCGATGCTGCCGTTCTGCGGTTATAATATGGCCGAATATTTCCAGCATTGGATTGATATGGGCAAGAAAATGACCAATCCACCTGAAATCTTCCATGTAAACTGGTTCAGAACAGGAGACGATGATGAATTCCTGTGGCCGGGATTCGGAGATAATCTGAGAGTAATCCTCTGGATGCTGCATCGCTGCAAGCATACAGTAGATGCAGTGGAGACTCCGCTGGGCTATGAACCGAAGCCTGGAGACATTGATACTGAGGGACTGGATATTTCAGAAGAAACAATGGAAAAACTTCTGAGTGTAGATAAAGAAGTATGGAAGGACGAGATCAAGGATATTGAAGCCTTCTACAGCCAGTTCTCATGGCTTCCGAAGGAAATTACCGAAAACTTTGATAAGCTGAAGGAACAGATTCTGTAATGTGCTTTGAGCCCTGCAATGCTGCAGGGCTCTTATATTTTATATCATTACAGAGAAAGGAAAACATATGGCATTAAGCGTAAGAGATATACTGCAGCTGCAGAGCATGAAAGAAATGAAACTGATTGCTGGGGAAAAAGGACTGGACAGGGCGGTTTGCTCAGCAGGAATTGCTGATTATGAATTTGTTCCTGATATTGAATACCATAACGAGACACCTTTTGAAAAAGAAAGTTTCGTGATTTCCAGCCTACTTTTTGCACAACAGGATAAAAGCAGAATTCTCAAAGCAGTAAAGGTACTTTATGAAGCAGGCACGTCAGCTCTTGCCTTTAAAAATATCATTTATGATGAGCTGCCGCAGGATGCCATTGATTTTTGTGAGGAACACGGTTTTCCTATTTTCTGTTTTGGGCAGGATGTGTATTTTGAAAACATCATATATGAAATCATGGACGCTGTACAAAAAGATGACAGTCAGATACTTACTGATCAGAATATTAAACTGATGATTGAGAATAAACTGCCTAAGGATGAAGTTTTGCGAATCAGTAAAGGTGTTTCACTTTTATTTCGCCAGTATACAAGAGCGGTTTATCTGAAGGAAAAGGAGGATGTAAAGTCAGTAGATATGGAGCGAATTCTCCGGAATTATTATCTGAGCAAGACGTTGAAGGACAAATGTATTCTATGTCGGTATAATAAGGGAATTTTCATTCTTATGACAGGCGCGCATCCGGAAAAAAGTAAGTTTGAAGTAATTCTGAAAGAAATCATAGACAGTCTGTCCATTCCTGTGAAACAGCTGTATATCTGCAGAAGTCGTATCTATCGTCCCTATGAGCAATTGGACCGCTGTTTTCGTGAAAGCTATTATACTTGTATGGCATGTATTGCAGGCAAAAAAGATTATCCTGAATACGATGAGATTGGTGCCTTTCAGTATCTGGTACCCTTGCAGGAAAATTACGCTCTGAATCAGTATGCCACTTCTCTTCTTGGACCGATTCTGGACAAAGATGACTTGATGAATACGCTCAGGATTTTTGTCATTAATAACGGAGATATTACAGCCACGGCCATTGATTGCGGCTGTCATCAGAATACAGTTCGTTACCGTCTGTCAAGAATCAGGGAAATGATTGGGTCTGAAAAGAAGACGGAATTAGAATTTTACGCCGAGATTTCTGCAGCGGTGCGTATTTATCTGCTGAGAGGCAGTATGGAGTAAATATATAAGTTAAGAATAAAAAGCCACAGTAAAAGAAAGGACAAACATCTGATCTTACTGTGGTATTTTTATACCGGAAAAATCTTCGGTTGTTTACGTCTTTAAAAAGTAATATGGATTTTAAACTATTTTCTTTAAAAAATTAAAAAAATTAACTTGCACACGGTAATTTCTTAAAATATTTAGCACTTTTTCCAAAGTATTGCAAAGTATTTTTCCGATGGCTAAAATAGAGTCAAATTTGGAAAGGTAAGGTGCGCGATTGTTTATGGAACGGGAAAATTTGACCCAGGCACAGAAGAAAATTCATCAGATTTTAGATAAAGGCAGTTTTATGGAAATGGGAGAAGAGGTCACCGCAAGGCTGACCGATTTTTATGCGCCAAAAGAACCACAGCCTTCAGATGGAGTGATTACAGGATATGGAACTATTGACGGCAAGCTTGTCTATATATTCTGCCAGGACGGAGAAATCATGGGCGGCACTTTTGGAGAAATGCACGGACAGAAGCTTCGCAGGCTCTACAGGCAGGCGCTCCGTGCAAAAGCACCCGTCATCGGACTTTTAGACTGTCACGGTTTTCGTATTGAAGAGGCACTTGACGGCCTGAATCAGTTTGCAGGACTGTACAGGCTGCAGGCTGCAGCCTGTGAATCTATTCCACAGCTGATGGCTGTAGTGGGAAGATGCGGTGGCGGAATGTCAATTGCTGCTAATATGGCGGATTTTGTCTTTGTCGAGAAAGAAAAAGGCAATCTGTTTCTTAATTCAAAGAATCTTATAGACAGGAGTTTTTCGCAGATCACAGGACAGGAAGATTTTACCGACGGTAAACTGAGCTGCGACGAGATTATCACGTCTGTCAGAACACTCATCGGACTGCTTCCTTCAAATACACATACTCTGCCGCAGCAGTCTGCGTGTACGGATGATCTCAATCGTCTCTGTCCAGAAATTGAAAGCAGACAGGGTGACGGAAGAGGCATTCTGCAGGAGATTTCAGATGACCGGTTTTTCTTTGAAACAAGAAGAGAAGCGGGTAAGGAAATGGTAACGGGGTTTATCCGGCTTAATGGTAATGTAGTCGGAGCAGTAGCAAATCATAAGGGACAAAATGGCAGCGGACGCATGAGTGCTGAAGGATTTGACAAGGCGGCTTATTTTATTCGTCTTTGTGACAGATATCATATTCCGATTCTCACTATTACTGATACAGAAGGATTTGACACGTCAGACGAGCAGGAAATCTATCTGCCGAAAGCAGCAGGGCGTATGATTCGTGCACTGGCCTGTGCAAAAGTTCCAAAGGTGAACCTGATAACCGGAGAAATCTATGGCAGCGCATACAGCATGATGAATAGCAAGGGACTGGGTGCAGATTATGTATTCATGTGGGAGCATGCCAACGTAAATATTATCAACCCAAGGCAGGCGGCGGAGATTCTCTATCCAAATGCGGAAGCCTCAGTGCTGGATGAGCGGGCACAGGCATATGCCCGGACTCACAGCAGTGCACAGGCACTTGCGCGGCACGGCTATGCAGATAAGGTTATCAGACCGGCAGAAACTCGCAAATATTTAGTAGGCGCTTTTGAGACTTTCGCCAATCTTTATTAAGGAGGCAGCTATGAGTCTGACAGAAATATTTGCAAAGGCGGGCATGAATACGCTGCTTGGTATGGGCATTGTCTTTCTTATGCTGATTGTAATCAGCTGCATCATATCATTGTTTCGTTTCATTCCCGAACCGGGGGAAAAAGCAGTGAAGAACGCATCAGCAGTACCTGCAGAGGCT